>DASSQB010000334.1:0-16493 GCA_035702725.1 Terriglobales bacterium
ATCGTGGCCCACTGCCGCTCCGGCGTGCGCAGCGCCAAGGCGGTCACCTTCCTGCAGCAGGCCGGCTTTCGCAAGGTGAAGAATCTCGCCGGCGGCATTCTGGCCTGGTCAGACAAGGTGGACCCCAGCGTCCCCAAGTACTGAAGCCTTTCCTGTTAGCTGGCGGTCGTAGGCTCTAAGACTTCGGCCGCCGGCGACCACCACTGACCTTCCCGCTTTTGCATACAAATCCCTTTACAAACACGTCATTTCTGACGGGCTGACGGCATACCGTCAGACGTATGTCGTACATGGTACATAATCGTCCTCGCCAGCCCGACTCCCTTATAAGCCGTGTAGCTCCCACGACATACGCACTGCTCCAAAAGCACAGTTATGTCGGTCGGAGTATACATTCCTTACCCCATCGGTCATCTATCGTGTGACCGACGTAATGGCGCAGAGGCTGAAAACGGGAAATTCCCAAGTAGGATGCTCTTACACGAGCAAGTAGGGGAAAGTACCATGACAAAAGTCTCAAACGTCCTGATCATTCTTTCATTAACATTGGCACTGGCCGCTTGCGGTTCCGGCGGTTCCAGTAGCATTAACAACGCGCCGCCACCGGTCACTCCGTCGCTGACTTCGTTGCAGTTGACTCCTGGAAGTGCCAGCCTTGCTCCCGGTGCGGTCCAGCAATTCACCGCGATGGGCAAATACAGCGACGGAAGCAGCAAGGATCTGACGGCTTCGGCACAGTGGAAGTCATCGGACTCCAACATTGCCAGTGTTGCAGGAGGTAAGGTGACCGCGGTGGGCGCCGGCACCGTCATGGTGAGCGCCACCTCAGGAAAATTTTCTGCCTCCGCGACGTTGCAAGTGACCAGCGCGGCCACAAATCTTGCCTCCATCGCAGTTTCGCCGACGGCGTCTTCTCTGCCGGTGAATACAAGCCAGCAATTCACGGCTACCGGAACTTATAAGGATGGCAGCAGCCGCGACCTGACGACACTAGTCAACTGGGCATCGTCCTCGACCGCAACAGCTACCATTAACGCCTCCGGCCAGGCCACGGCGATGGCGGCCGGTTCGACCACAATTTCCGCCGCCCTAGGTGGCATTAAGGGCTCAACCAGCCTCACCGTCACGGCGCCCACCATCAGCTCCATCGTGGTCACGCCGGATGGCTTGACCTTGGGCATTGGCATCGGCCAGCAATACACAGCTACCGCGATCTATAGCGACGGTTCCACGCAGGATTTGGTCAGCGGCGTGACCTGGAGTTCATCGGCCACGGGCGTCGTCACCATCAACAGCTCCGGCTTAGCCACAACTGTCGGCGCCGGGACTGCTACCATCACCGCGCAGGTAGGCTCGTTCACCGATACCACTCTGCTGACCGTGGTCGCTGCCAACCTGGTTTCCATTTCCGTCACCCCAACGCCGCTTTCAATCGCCATCGGTACGGATCAGCAATTCAGTGCGGTCGGCAGCTTTAACGACGGCAGCACGCAGCTATTAACTTCTGTGACCTGGTCCTCGTCGTCTTCCTCGGTCGCCACCGTCAACTCCGCCGGCCTGGCTACCGCGGTCGGCACCGGTACCGCAACTATCACCGCCACATCAGGTTCGGTAAGCGGCGCCGCCGCGCTCACCGTCACCGGCGCCACCGTGACTTCCATCACGGTCACCCCGGCCAACTCCAACATGCCAGTCGGTACCACCAAGCAGTTCACCGCCACCGCTACTTTCAGTGACAGCAGCTCCGAGGATGTGACCGCCGTGGTGCTGTGGGGCTCCTCCAAGCCGGGTGTCGCCAGTATCAGCAACCAGGGTCTGGTAAGCAGTGTGGCCACTGGCAGTACCACCATCAGCGCGGTTCTGGGTTCGGTTACCGGAACGACCAGCCTTACCGTCACAACCGTCAAGCTGGTGGGCATCGCCATTCTGCCCAGCAACCCCCGCATCGAAGCCCGCACCTTCGTGAAGTTCACCGCCGTCGGCACTTTCAGCGATGGCAGCACCGGCAGCAACCTGGCGGGGGTGTCGTGGAAATCTTCCACACCTAGGGTCGCTTCCATGCGCAGCTCCGGAACGGCTTTCGGAAAGAAAACGGGCAGCGCCACCATTACCGCCAGCGCTTCCGGGCTGAAAGGAACCACCACCCTGACCGTGAGCAACGGCACGCTGGTTTCGCTCGCCATCACCCCCGCGAACTCCACCGTGTCGAATGGCAGCACGCAGCAGTTCACGGCCACCGGAACCTTCAGTGACAGCACCACTCAGGACATAACCCTGAACGTCCACTGGAGTTCATCGCATGCTTCCGTGGCCACCATCGCTAACGCCCCCAGTACCGCGGGTCTGGCAACCACCGCTGGTGTTGGGACCACCACCATCGGCGCCAACTCGGGAGGCGTCACTAACTCCACCAGCTTGACCGTGCAGTAAGCGCAACAGCAGGCACCCGGTACAGGCCAGGTCTCAATGAGACCTGGCCTGTTTCTTTATTAACAACAGGTCTGCTGCAGTACTTTTCGCTGGAAAAGAAGTGTTCACAACCTGGAGCTGAACAAAAAAAGGGAGCACTCGCGTGCTCCCTGCGTTTCAGATGAACCGCCGGTTAGCGGTTGTTCTGGCCTGAAGACCCATGGGCGTTCTGCGCCTGCGCCTCCGGACCAGGGAACACCAACTTATAGTTCTTCCCTGCAAAGCGGGCTTCAGCCAGGCTGCGCGAGCCGCTTGCCGTTTCAATTACGGCTGCATCCTTCGCGGGCTTAGCGGTCGCCTGTTCCAGCTTTGCCGGCGCGGTGGCCACTATTTTCTTACCCTGCAGAAACTGCACTTGCACTTCGGGTCCATTGCCTTCCCATTTCAGCTGGTAGGTGCCGGCGGGAAGCTGTTTGCCATTCAGTTGGGTTGCGTCGCTCAGGTAAAGCGAACCCGGTTTATTGCCCGCAAAAGCGGCGGTGGAAAGCAGCACTGCCAACGCCAATACCAGGCCGCCTGTGTACTTGGAGTATTTCATTTTGCCCTCTTCTTTCTCCCGTGTGGGATGTTGAGCGGCCCGGGCGGCCCGGCGAAGGTGCGTTCTTTCCGCCGATGGCCTACAATGGGTCGGGGTTAAGCGCAAAGGACCGGCCGCAAGGACGTGCCCTCTTCGATTCTTCTCACCTGGGCCGCCAAACCGCGGGTGAGAACAATCCTTCGTTTAACCCCTTTTGACTCTTTTCGACTTTCTGCTTCCGTCCGGCTACTGAAGTCCAATTACGTCGCGCCCGCCCCGAAAGTTCCACAACACGATATTTTCTTCGGCGTCGCGTGCTCACATCATTTGACGACCTCGCAAGCCCGCGGGTAGCAACTAAAATTGCGCTCTTGCGCAACTTGGTTCGCAACACGCAGACGTTGTTGTGTGTAGGCTGGCGTCATGCTGAGGCGCTTTAACGCCGAAGCATCTCGCGTGCAGTGGCAATTAGTGATACTTCGCTGCGCCTCAGCCTGCGGTAAGAAGGGAATACTATCCTTGCGCTTTCGCGGCCGCAGTTCGCACGCCGGGCCTCAGCTCACCGTCAGCACAATCTTCCCGTAATTCTTCCTCTCCAGCATGAGCCGGAATGCGTCGCCCGCTTTGGCCAGGGGAAGCACGTGTCCCACCACCGGCCGCAGCTTGCCTTCCTTTATCCATTCTGACAACCGCTCCCACGCCGGCTGCATGATGTTCTCTTTCAGGGACAGCCTGCTCAGCCACAGCCCGTGTACGCTCGACGCCTTGGCATACATGGAGCGCGTGTCGAATTTGGGCTGCTGCCCGGTGGCGGTGCCGTACAAAATTACGCGCCCGAAATCACGCAGGCAGCGCAGGCTCCTGGCGGTGTGCTCCCCGCCCAGCATTTCAAACACCGCGTCCACGCCCTCGCCGGCGGTCAACTCGGCAATCGCCTTCTCGTAGTCCGCCTGCTTGTAATTAATTCCGTGATCCAGGCCCACCTCCTTCACCCGCGTCAATTTTTCATCGGAAGAAGAAGTGCCGTAGGTTTCCACGCCCAGGATTTTGCCGATCTCCACCGCCGCCGTGCCCACTCCGCCGGCGGCCGCGTGAATCAGCACTCGCCGGCGATGCCCGTCCGGCGCTGGTTCCAGCAGCCCCGCTTCCCAATAAGCCAGGTATGCGGTGAAGTAGTTCACCGGAAACGAAGCCGCTTCCGGCCCGCTCCAGCCCATCGGCCACGGCCAGAGCAGGTTCCTGGGAGCAGCAATCTTCTCGGCAAAGCCGCCCATCTGCGTGTAGCCCATCACCCGTTCGCCCGTTCCCTCCACCACACCTGCGAACTCCCGCCCTGCAATCACCGGCGGAGACGGGGTGCCCGGATACCCGCCCTGGGCCATCATCACGTCGGCAAAGTTCACCCCCGCTGCCTCCACCCGCAGCAGCACCTCACCCGGTTTGGGCTGAGGGTCCTCAACGTCCTGCAGTTTCAACACTTCCGGGCCACCAAACCGCTGGATCACAATCCCTTTCATGACCTCTCCCGAGCCACAATTTTAGAAGCTGAACGGCCGTTAGATAAACCAACCGGCTCTTATTAAGTCACCCTCTCCCCTCTCGATTCATCTGATATGGGAACACGGGAGCCACTTCGTAGGAGTTTTCCCGGACTCAGTTTACCTACTCTGGTATATACTTCCCGCGTGTCGGCATTTTGTCACGTGCCGGCGGGCGAAGCTTATTCATTGTGTTATACGCTTCGCCATAAATCGCCTCCGGCCGCTGGTTTGGGGCTGGGCTTTAGCGGTACGGGACGCCACTTGGGCCCCGGTTGACGGCCTTCTCCCCTGGCCTGGTTACCGCGGCTTGGGACCGGATTCGCCCCGAGGAGGTTTCTCCTTGGATCTCATACTTGTTCGCGTCATTTTTATCCTGGTTGTAGGCACCGCTTGTTACGTTCTTGAGCCCTTCGGATTAACCCGTCCCGTGGATGGCGCTGTCGGGGCCGCCATTGGCATCGGCGTCATTTTCTTCGAGATGCGCCTGCACAAGGTCAGCCTGAAACGGCTGATCGGCGCTGCCATCGGCAGCGTGCTCGGAATCCTGGGCGCATATCTCTTCAGCCTGGTCATTCGCAACAGCATTAGTGCCGGCCACACGCAAAGTTTTTTGCAGCTACTGGTCATGCTGCTGATGGCCTACATCGGGCTGATTGTCGGCGCCAATAAAGGTGACCTGCTCAACCTGGCTGCGCTGGGCGGAATTTTTGGCGGCGAAAAGCAGGGGCGCAAAGCCTACAAGATTCTGGACACCAGCGTCATCATTGACGGTCGCATCGCCGACGTCGCCGAAACCGGCTTCCTCGACGGCATCATTGTTATCCCCCAGTTCGTGCTGCGCGAACTGCAACTGGTGGCTGACTCCGCCGACTCGCTCAAGCGCAACCGCGGACGCCGCGGACTCGACATTCTGCAGCGCCTGCAAAAAGTCGCCTCGCTCAACATCCAGATTGTGGAAGACGATTTTCCCGCCGTCCGCGAAGTAGACATGAAGCTCATCGAGCTCGCTAAGGTTTACGAAGGCAAGATCATCACCAACGACTTCAACCTCACCAAAGTGGCCCAGCTGCAGGGCGTGGAAGTGCTGAACATCAACGAGCTGGCCAACTCGCTTAAGCCCATTGTGCTGCCGGGCGAGATCATGCGTGTGTTCATCCTGAAGGAAGGAAAGGAATACAACCAGGGCGTTGCTTACCTGGACGACGGCACCATGGTGGTGGTAGACAACGCGCGCAAGATGATCGGCAAGAACGTGGATATTTCCGTCACTTCGGTGTTGCAGACCACAGCCGGCAAGATGATCTTCGGCAAGTTTGACGAGCGCGGCGCCGCCCGCGCCGAGGCCAAGGCCGCCGCCGAGCAGCCCAACGCGCGTCCTGCAGAGCCTGCGCGCAAGCCCCAGACCGTTATGGCCGACCGACCCACGGAATAATGGCAATTGAAAATTGATGATTGACGAATTCTCGCCGCCTCGATAAACCTCAGTGTTCGTCCATGTCGCGAGATTGTTATTCCAGAAAGGGAACGCCGATAAACCCACAAACTTTTGCCTGTCATCCTGAGCGAAGTGGCGAAGGACCCCCGCGTTTGTCGGGACCGCCACTTCCGCTCCAGGGAGTTCTCTGATTTTTAGTAGAAATTCCTGTGGGCGATTTTGCAAAACGGTCAGCGCAGGGGTGTTTCGACTCGGGAATGCGCCCTCGCTCAACATGACAGGTATAAGGGAGGGAGGGACGAAGGCTGTGTGGGCACGGGGCTTTGCCCCGTGCCTGAGGGCGGAGCACCGCCCCGGTATCAATCCGTGGCCGAATGAATTTCAGCGCCGCGGAGAGGCTGGCTCTTTCTCTTTCCGCTTGCCCTCTCCCACCCGCCGCGACACGCTGAACGTCATTTTGTTTTCGCGGGCGCCCACCACCACGTGGTCTCCGTGCAGCACCTCGCCGTCCAGAATCTTCAGCGCCAGCGGATCCTGGATCATGCGCTGGATGGCGCGCTTCAGCGGCCTTGCCCCATAAGCCGGATCGAAGCCTTCGGCGAACAGCACTTCCTTGGCCCCATCCGTCAGCTCCAGGCTGATCTTGCGCTCCGCCAGCAGCCGCCGCAGGTCTTCCAGGCGCAGGTCAATGATCCTGGTCAGCTGCTCCTTGCCCAGCGGGTTGAAGATGATGATGTCGTCCACCCGGTTCAGGAACTCGGGCCGGAAGTGGCTCTGCAGCGCGTTCATTACCTGCTTGCGCGCGCTTTCGAAGTCCTCGGGCGTGCGCAGCGCCTGTGCCGAGAGGTACTCCGAGCCGATGTTTGAGGTCATGATAATGACCGTGTTGCGGAAGTCTACCGTGCGGCCCTGGCCATCGGTCAGGCGTCCGTCATCCATAATCTGCAGCAGGATGTTGAACACCTCGGGGTGAGCCTTCTCGATTTCGTCGAACAGAATCACCGCGTAAGGACGCCGGCGCACCTGCTCGGTGAGCTGCCCACCCTCTTCGTAGCCCACGTAGCCGGGAGGCGCGCCAATCAACCGCGCTACCGCGTGGCGTTCCATGTATTCCGACATGTCAATGCGCACCATGGCGTGCTCGTCGTCAAAAAGGAACTCAGCCAGGGCGCGCGCCAGTTCGGTCTTGCCCACGCCCGTGGGGCCGAGGAAAATGAAGGAACCGATGGGCCGGCGGGGATCGCTCAGCCCCGCGCGCGAACGCCGGATGGCGTTGGACACACGCTCCAGTGCTGCATCCTGGCCAACTACCCGGCTGCGCAGCCGGTCTTCCATGGTCACCAGCTTCTTGACTTCGCCTTCCAGCATCTTGGAAACGGGAATGCCCGTCCATTTGGAAACAATCCGGGCCACGTCTTCCTCGTCCACTTCCTCCTTCAGCATTCTGCTCGCGCCCTTACCCGCCGCCTTTCCGTCCATTTGAGAATTCAGCTTGTCCAGTTCCGCCTGCATGCGTGGCAGCTCGCCGTACTGGATTTCGGAAGCGCGGTTGTAGTCGCCCTTGCGTGTTGCAGTCTGTACGTCCAACTTGAGCTGCTCGATCTTCTCCTTCAGCTCCCGCACGCGATTGATGGATTCCTTCTCCTGCTTCCAGCGCGCCTTCAGCGCGTTGGACTGCTCGCGAATGTGCGCCAGCTCTCTTTCAACCGTCGCCAGCCGCTCGCGGGAGTTGGGATCGTCTTCCCGCATCAGCGCCTGCTTCTCGATTTCCAGCTGCGTGGCCCGCCGTTCCAGCTGGTCAATTTCCGTGGGCATGGAATCAATCTGGATGCGCAGGGAAGCGGCCGCCTCGTCAATCAGGTCAATCGCCTTGTCGGGCAAAAAGCGGTCCGTAATGTAGCGGTGCGAAAGCGTGGCCGCGGCTACGATGGCGGAATCCTTGATGCGCACCCCGTGATGCACCTCGTAGCGTTCCTTCAGCCCGCGCAGGATGGCGATGGTGTCCTCCACGTTGGGCTCGCCCACATAGACGATCTGGAAGCGGCGCTCCAGGGCGGCGTCCTTCTCGATGTGCTTCCGGTATTCGTTCAGCGTGGTGGCGCCGATGGCGCGCAATTCACCGCGGGCCAGCGCCGGCTTGAGCATGTTGGAGGCGTCAATAGCGCCCTCCGCCGCGCCCGCTCCCACCAGCGTGTGCAGTTCGTCAATGAAAAGAATGATCTGGCCCTGCGAGTCCTCAATTTCCTTGAGCACGGCCTTGAGCCGGTCTTCAAACTCACCTCGATACTTGGCGCCCGCCAGCATGGCGCCCAGGTCGAGCCCCACCACCCGCTTGTTCTTCAGCACCTCGGGCACATCGCCGGAAATAATCCGCTGGGCCAGGCCTTCCACAATGGCGGTCTTGCCCACGCCCGGCTCGCCAATCAGCACGGGATTGTTTTTGGTACGGCGGGAAAGCACCTGCACCACGCGGCGGATTTCCTCGTCCCGGCCGATTACCGGGTCAAGCTTGCCTCGGCGCGCCAGCTCGGTCAGGTCGCGGGCATAGCGCTCCAGCGCCTGGTATTTGGCCTCGGGATTCTGGTCGGTCACCTTCTGCGAGCCGCGCACCGCGGTCAGCGCCTTGAGAATGGCATCGTGCGTGGCGCCATGACGCGCCAGAATCCTGGCCGCGGCGCGCTCATAATCGGAGCCCCGCGGCTCCTTGGTCATCGCCAGCAGCAGGTGCTCGGTGGAAACGTACTCGTCTTTAAAATTGTCGGCTTCTTTAAAGGCCTGGTCCAACGCCTGGCTCAGCGCTGCCGACATGGTCGCCTGAACGGCCGCGCCGCCGGACACTTTGGGCGCGCGCTGCAACTCGCGCTGTGCATCGGCTAGCACCGCCTGCGGCCCCGCGCCAATCTTCTCCAGCACCGGCGGAACAATGCCCTCCCGGTCTTCCAGCAGCGCCGTCAGCACGTGCAGCGGCAACACTTCGGGATTGGCGTACTCGGAAGCGAGCTCGCTGGCGCGCTGCACCGCCTCCTGCGCTTTCACCGTAAATTTGTCCCAACGAATTGGCATAAGAACAGCTCCCCCGGCGAACTTGCCTTTTTGCTCCGCCGTCCCTCACCACTTGGTACTTAACAGGTTTGCTCCCAGTCTAACTTCTGCCTTCCATATCCTGGCGCATGCGCTGATACTCATCACGGCTGATTTCGCCGCGCGCGTAGCGACGGTAGAGAATATCGTGGGCACTCTCACCCCCGCCGCGACCGTGTTCACCAGGCCTGGGCATCCCAGCGCAACAACCCATCCCCATACGGCTCATCCCGCGGGTACAAAGCGCAAGCATGAACAGCATGAAAACCACAAATAGCGCGGGAAACACCCACACCGCCCAATGTATTCCCTGAAACCAGAGCATGAGAACCTCCACTTCTTCAAACACCCCACTTGGGCCAGCTAAATGCTAACTGCTGATTGCTATTGGCTACTGATGGAAAAAAAACGGGAGACGGAATCGAGCCCGCCTCCCGTCAGAATCCCGCTGTCCGGCCGAGCGAAGCTCGGCGGCTTACGCCGCCTTCCCGGCGCCCTTGGCTTCCAGCTTCTTCTCTACGTTCACCTTGATCTGCTTGGGCTTGGCTTCCGCTTTCTTGCCCAAACGGATCTCCAGCACGCCCTTGTCGTAGCTGGCGTGAACATTTTCCGTGTCCACGATGTTGGGCAGCGTGAAGGAGCGGGAGAAGCTGCCGTACTGCCGCTCCACCCGGCGGTAGTTCTCTTCCTTCTCTTCTTTTTCGAGCTTGCGCTCGCCGCGAATGATCAGGGTGTTGTTCTCCAGGCGGACGTCAATGTCCTTCTCCTCAATGCCCGGAACCTCGACCTTCAGGGTGATGTTGTGCTCGTCCTCGTAAATATCCACGGCCGGAGCAAAGGCTGCGGTGGTCAGGCCTTCTTCGCGGCTCGTTCCAAAGCTGTCCTGAAACAGGCGATTCATGCGGTCCTGCACGGTCGCCAGCTCACGGAAGGGGTCCCAACGGGTCAAAACTGACATGGTCGTTCTCCTCCATTTATGAAGATTTCGTTCGCAGGCTTCCCGTCCTGCGATCTACTGCATTGGATGCAGCATTTAGTCAAGAAGAAGCATAAAATATGAGTGTCATATTGTCAATATAGAAATTAAGATCTTGCCGCTGGATTGTGCTGGCTGGCTAACTAGCTTCCCTTCAGTGAGTTGCACATCGGCAGTTTGGGTTGCGGGAGTTTGTCGCGCGAATTTGATTAGTAGGTTGGGCCAGAGAGGCCAGATACCCAGACAGCCAGCCAGTCAGCCGTCAGCTACACAGCTACCTGCAGAATCAGGCACTTAAGATAGGCCGTTTCCGGCACTCCGACCAGCACCGGATGATCCCGCGCCTGTCCACGCTTTTCGATCAGGCGTACGGTGCGGCGCGCATCCAGGGCGGCTGCGGCCACGGTTTGCAGGAAATCCGCCTCGCCCACGTGATAGGAGCAGGAGCAGGTCACCAGCACCCCTCCCGGCCGCAGCATCTTGAGGGCCCGCAGATTCAGCTCCTTATAGCCCCGCAGCGCCGTTTCCAGGGTCTTGCGGGAGCGGGCAAAGGCGGGTGGGTCGACGACAATCGTGTCGTATTGCCGCCCTGCCTCGGCGTAGTCCTTCAGCAGATCGAAGGCGTTGCCCTCGATCCACTCAATCTCCCCAGCAGGCTGGTTCAAAGCCGCATTCTGCTCTGCCATCTCCAAAGCAGGCCGCGAGCTGTCCACGCCCGTCACCTGAGAGCAAACGCCGGCCAGGTGCAACGCGAAGCCGCCCTGGTAGCAGAAGACGTCCAAGGCGTCGCCGTGCGCATAGCGTGCTGCTGCAGCGTAATTCTCCCGCTGGTCAAGGAAGGCGCCGGTCTTCTGCCCCTCCAGCCCGCGATACTGAAAGCGCACGCCATTCATGGTGAATACCGTTTCGGTCTTTTCGCCCGCGAGCAGCGTGTTGGAACGCCCGGGCAGCTGCTCCAGTTCGCGCACCCGTGCCTCTACCCGCTCCACAATGCCCGCGGGCGAAAGTTGCTCGGCCAGGGTGGAGATGATCGCCTCGCGAGCGGGTTCGCTGTCCATCGCCTGCGTGAGCGCCTGGATGGTGAGCACATCGTTGTAGCGGTCCACCATCAGGCCAGGAAGAAAGTCGGCTTCGCTGAAAACCAGGCGGCAGGCATCTGAGTCGCTGACTACCTGTTCGCGGTAGCGAATTGCGGCCAGCAGGCGCTCCCGAATTAACGCCGCCAGGTCCTCGACCGGCCCGGGCGCGATCATGCGGACGGCAATTTGCGAGGCGCTGCTGTAGAGGGCGGTTCCGTGCGCCCGGCCGCGCTCGTCTAACACCCGCACCAGCGCTCCCGAGGCGATTCCATCGGCGGAGACCAGGTCAGAGCGGTACACCCACACGTGGCCGGCGCGCAATCGGGCCACGCCACGTGCGCTGACTACAACCTGAGCTGCCGCTCCTGGGAGCACGGCTCCATACTAAATGTTTTTATCCGCGGATATGATTTCACCGCGAAGACCCCGAGCGCGCCAAGCCAGAGCTTCTGATTCCTGAAATTGAATGGAAATTGTTTTGCTCGGCGTTCTTTGCGTCTCTGCGGTGAAGAAGGATTTACTCGCAGGGAGCGCCCGTGGCGGGCTGGAAGTACTCGTATTCCGCGTCCCTTTGCAGCATGACCTTGCCGCGTTCCCGTCCCCCGAACCCGTAGTAGTCGGCGCCCGGGCAATAGTAGAGCCCGGTTTTCATGTCCACCCACACGCGGCGATGAGGATTGCCCTGCACCCTTTCTCGTGCCGCCGGCTCAGCGGAGAACCACGACTGAATGGCGGCCAGCCACCCGCTTGCCCCCCCGCTGCTCGAGGTTTGCGTCCTCTGAATCGTCGTAGCCGGTTGAGGGCGGGCCGAGTCGCTGGCCGCAGACTTTGCCGGAGCAACAGCAGGAGCCGGCACACTCGTTGTAAGCGCCGCGCCACTGGTCCTCGGAGCTAGCGCCGGACCTACAGTTCCCATTGCAGCCTTAGCCCGTTCCTGGCGTATCTCAGAGATGCTCTCGTGCAACAGCGGTGTCGCCGATTCCTCGCCCTGCCAGGCCATCCTCGCGGTTATGGCCCAAACGCCCAGCGCCAGCACCAGTATGGGTAACTGGGCGCGGCGGAAGTGAAGCCCCATCCACCCTTCCGCTACGCGGAACAGAATCCCTCGCAGCTGTCGCAGGCGCCGGGAAAGGTGCTCAATAACCCCAGGTTCCGCGAGCACGGGCTCGGACGATGAAGGTGGCGATGGCGCCTGCGCCTGCAATCCGAACATTGATGAACTGGCCGAGACTGATGCTTCCTGAGCAGGTACAGGATGAATTTGTGACTCGGGCCACACCCCGCCAGAACGAGAGGAATAGCGCGGCTTGGGGAGAGTGGCCACTGGCTGGATACCCGGTGGCCCATTTTGGGCCAATCCTGCGGGTAATGCAAGAGTTTGCACTTGCCCAGCCGTCCATCGGCCATTCGGTCAATAGGGGTCGGTTTTCGGCTAATTGGTTCTCGGGCTGGTTTTGGGGAAGGTTCCAAGCCCGGCGAGCAGCAGCTAAGTTACTGTGCGGCAGGGGCTTGCGCGTGATTCTCAGGGGAAGGAAGGGCAGCCTCACCTTCGGCCGGTGGCACATAATACAGTATCCGCTGGCAGGAATCGCAAATAATGATCTGCTCGTTGGTACGCACGTCGTTGTAAACCTGCGGACGAAGCATCACTTGGCAGGCGGAGCACTTGTGGTCGCGGGCCTCGGCCAGGGCCGTCCGGCGAAGCTTCAAAACCCGGTCGTAATGGCGCAATATGTCGCCCGCTACCGCGCCTCGCAGCTGATCGCGCTGCTTGGTCAGGCCGGCCAGCTGGGCTTCATCCTCCGCTGTCCGCCGCCGCGCTTCCGCTTTTTCCTTCTCGATTTCAGCCGTTTCTTCCTTCAGTTCGGCTTCTGCTGCCCTCAGTCTCTTCTCGTTATCGTCAACGTCCAGCATGCCTTCCAGGATTTTGTCCTCGATAATGCGGATTTCCTGCTCAGCAAAGCCCACCTCGTGCATCAGCGCCTTGTATTGGTCGTTGGTCTTGACCTCCAGCGACTGGTCGCGGTACTTGGAAATCTTCTGTTGCAGAGCCTGGATATCCATTTCCAGCTTGCGGCGGTTGGTTTCGTCAGCCTTGATGGTGGCCCGGGAGCGCTCCACTTGCCCCTTCGTATTGGCCAGTTTCGACTCGATTTCGCCTACACGGCGGGGCAGGGCGGCAACTTCGTCTTGCAGGCGCTGAATCTCCCGGTCGGTCTGCTGGAGCTCGATGAGCCTCTGTATGTCGGGAAGCATCGTAACGGCGTGCTGCTCTGCTCATTCTAGCACGCGTAAGGCAGCGATTCAGGGGGCTTTCCAGTCTCTCAAGAAGGGCAGCAGGCCTGCTTCTGCCGGTCCCTTGTCCGCTGACTCCTGACTACTGACCCCTGACCCCTTGTATTCTCAGCGTTTTCCCTGATTGAGATGCCAAGTCTCGCCCCTTAGACTCTTAAGTAAAGCCATGGACATAGGGATGGACGTCACACGCCTGGCAATCGGGCTGGCGATCGCCTTTTTTCACCGCCCGATAGCCGACTTCATGCTGGAGCAGGAGACGTCGCTGGTCGTGCTCCTCCGCCAGCGCGGCGTTGTGCTTCCCTCCGTGCCCCGCCGCAGCACCGTGCATACCTTGTACTTCCTTACCGGGATCGGCATTGCGTTGTTCGAAGTGGTTCGCATCTGGCTGCTGATTCGGTAAGGACAGTGGTCAGGTCTCAGTGGTCAGTTGTCAGTTTTCTCCCCGCAAACAGCTCGCCGAGGATGCTGGTTGTCGGCCGTTCCAGCAGCCGTGCGTCGAGAATGGTTCTTTGCCAAGCCTTCATGGCGTAGGTTCGCCGCAAGACAAACTGACAGCTGAGAACTGATAACTGACTACTGGTGTTAAACTTTTCAGCCCACTCGAACTGTGTGGGCACGGGGCTTTGCCCCGTGCAGGGCGAGGCGAAGCCTCGCCTCCACGTGCTGGAGCTGAAAAGTGAAGCCAATCTGCGCCTCGTTCATTGCCCTGTTCTGCGTTCTCACATCCGCTCACTTTGCGCCCGCGCAAGAACAATCGGCCGCCGCTGGCCAGCAGCTGACCATCGAGAAAATTTTCGCTGAGGGCGGAATTACCGGACGCGCTCCCGCCAATATTGAATGGAGCCCGGACGGGAAGAAAGTCTCCTTTGTGCAGCGCGATGCCTCCGGCGAACACGGCGCGCTTTGGTATGTGGACGCTGCCACCGGCAAGAAGACCATCCTGGTAGCCGAGGAGAAGCTGGCCACCCTGGCCCCGCCCGCCAGCAAAATCAAGAGCGAGCGCGAAAAGACCTGGATCGAGCGCTATCACGTGGCTGCCTATCACTGGGCTCCCGATTCCAGGCACCTGCTCTTCGATTCCATGAGCCAGCTCTGGTATTACTCGCTGGACAGCGGCACCGCGGTACAGATCACCACCGCCCCGCAAGCTACGGGCGACCCCAAGTTTTCTCCCGACGGCCAGCGCATCTCCTACATTCGTGACCACAACATCTATGTGCGCCCGCTGGAGGCCGGGGCCGGCGAAAAGGAAATCACGGAAGATGCCAATCCCAAAATCAAAAAACGGGAGTCCAACACAGGCACCGAGACCGCAGATCTGCTGAACGGGGAAGTGGACTGGGTATACGCCGAGGAGCTCGACGTGCGCAGCAACTATTTCTGGGAGCCGAACGGCAAGCACATCGCCTTTCTCCAGATGAATGAGCAGGAGGTGCCTACCTATCCGCTCACCGACCTTCTCGATGTGCAGGCCACCGTGGATAAGGAGAAATACCCCAAGCCCGGTGACTCCAATCCCGCTGTGCGCCTGGGCGTGGTCGGCTCCGATGGCGGCCGGGTGAAATGGATTTCGCTGGGCAAGGACCAGGACATCTACATTCCTCGTTTCGGCTGGCTTGGCGATGGCTGGCTGTGGGTGCAGGTGCTCAATCGCGCACAGGACAAACTGGACCTGTATTTCGTGGATGCCGCCTCGGGCAAATCACGCCGCGTGCTGGAGGAGACCAACCCCAAGTGGATTGACGTAAGCGACGACTTCCAGGTCTTGAAGTCGGGCGACCATTTCCTGTGGTCGAGCTGGCGCACCGGCTTTACCCACCTCTATCTCTACAGCTTCAACAAATCTAACCCCCTGGCCGCCGACGCCCACTTGGAGCGGCAATTGGAGAACGGCGATTACGAAGTGACGGGCGTAGATAGCGTGGACGACGCCGGGGGCTGGGTGTACTTCACTGCCAACAAGGATGACGCGCGTGACCGCCAGCTCTATCGTGCGAAACTGGACGGGTCGGGCCTGTCGCGAATTTCGCAGGAAGCGGGTACGCACTCCGCCGATTTCGCCGGCGACGCCAAACACTACGTAGACCAGTTTTCCTCGCTGCAGACTCCGCCGGTAATGTCGTTTTGCACCGTAGGCGGAAGCTGCAGCCAGTTCTGGGGCTCGAATGATTTGAAGGAGTATCGCATCGTCCCGCCCAAGTTTGTGGACTTCAAGGCCGATGACGGAACGGTGCTCTACGGCATTCTGTGGCTGCCGGAGAACGCGGCCGCGCCCGGCAGCGTGCCCCTGATCCTCAATCCTTATGGCGGGCCGCACGCCCAGGACGTAGCCAACGAATGGCGCGGCTCCGCGGGCCTGTTCAACCAGATCCTGCTGCGGCATGGTTTTGCCGTGCTCACGGTGGATAACCGCGGCATGGGAGCCAGAGGCGAGAAGTTTGCTGCCGCCAATTTTCGCCACTTCGGCGATGCCGAACTCAAAGACCAGCTGGCCGCGCTCGACCAGGCGCTGCAGCAATATCCCATCTTCGACCGCAATCGCCTGGGCTGGTGGGGATGGAGCTATGGCGGCTACTTCACCCTCTATGCCATGACCCACTCTGACCGCTTTCAGGCAGGCGTATCGGTGGCGCCGGTCACCAACTGGCTGCTCTACGACTCCATCTACACCGAACGCTACATGGGCCTGCCCAAGGACAATGCCGAAAACTACCGCACCAGTTCGCCGGTGAACACCGCCGCCAACCTGCACGGCCATCTGCTGGAGGTGCATGGCACCGGCGACGACAACGTGCATTTCCAGAACACGGTGCAGATGGCGCAGGAGCTGATCAATGCCGGCAAACAGTTTGACCTGATGATTTATCCCGGAAAGACTCATGGCATCTCCGGCACCGCCGCCAGCACCCATCTGTTTCACATGATTGAGAATCACTTCGTTAGATATCTGGGCAACGAAAACCATTAACCACGAGGAAATTAACATCCACCACAAAGGTCACGAAGTTACACGAAGGAAATTGAATCTGGGCCTTTGTGATCCTTCGTGCCCTTTGTGGTGAAAAAGGGTTTGGAAGTGCAGCGGATCACGCTGGGC
>DASSQB010000335.1:0-2573 GCA_035702725.1 Terriglobales bacterium
AGCAGACGTGTCTTCACTCCCATTGTAGTGCGGCGATTACCTTCCCCGTGCGCAGGTAGTGGTTGATTGCCTTCTCCCAGCCTTCCATCTTGGCGCGGAACCAGTCGGCGGTGAAGCGTTCCACCTCCTTGTTGCCGGCAGAACTAAGACCGGTGTAGGTGTAGTGGATGTGCGCACGGGTGGTCGAGGCGGGCCCAGGCTCAAGCTGGATGCGGATGTGGCAGGCGACCTGACCCGGTGTGATCCAGGCGTAGGCGACGCGAAAGCGCGCCGGATCATAGTCGGTGCAGAGCCAGGTGGCATGGGAGCCATCGTCGTTGGGAGTGGTAAAAACGCAGCCCAGCTCGGCCACGCCTGATTGCGAATAGATGAGCCGGTACTGCCAGCCGGGCACCCAGTCGGCCTCGCGCACCGGGCAGAGCAGGGGAAAGACGTTCTCCGGCAGAGCTTGATTGGTTTGAGTGTGTTGGTGAACAACTCGTGCGCCACGAAAGTCAGGCATGACGGCCTCCACGAAATTCAATTTGCCGCTGATGAACGCGGATACTCACGGATTGCAATTCATTTCAGCAACCCTGTTAGACTTGGCCAAGTGCAGGAGGTTCGCACAATGTTGCGCTTGTTTGCTTCCCTGCTGCTGTTCCTCGTTACCCTTCCAGCCTTTGCCGCGCAGCCTCCGGTGCCGCGTGATGTGGACATCACTGCGCCGGACGGGATCAAGCTCAAGGCCACTTTCTATTCGGCCGGCAAGCCGGGACCGGGCGTGCTGCTGTTGCACATGTGCAACAGCAATCGTAAGGCATGGGAGCCGGTGGCGAGCCAGTTGAGCGCCGTGGGCATTAATGCGCTGACGCTCGACTACCGCGGCTACGGCGAAAGCGAGGGCGAACGCATTGACTTTCGCAAGGACCCGCAGAAGCTGCAGCAGGTGCAGACCACCAAGTGGCCGGGCGACGTTGACGCCGCCTACGCCTATCTGGTGGCGCAGCCGGGCGTGGACAAGAACCGCATCGGCGCCGGGGGCGGCAGCTGCGGCGTCGGCCACGCCGTGGAGGTGGCGCGGCGGCACCCGGAAGTGAAGTCGCTGGCGCTGCTGGCGGGAGGCACCAACGGCGCCGGGCTGAAGTTTCTGCAGCAGAATCCGTGGCTGCCCATGTTCACCGCGGCGGCGGCCGACGATGAGTTTGGCTCGAATGCGCCGCAGAACATGCAGTGGCTGGCCGAATTATCCGGCAACCCGCGCAATAAATTTGTCGGCTTCGCGGATGGTAAGCACGGAACCGAAATTTTCGGTCCGCATCCGGAACTGCCGCGCGAGATCGTCTCCTGGTACGTGCAGACGCTGATAAAGACGCCCGCCAATCCTAAGGCGCACGTGGCCATCAAGAAGACGCCTGCCTCGGAGTTCTGGTCGCTGGTGGAAGAACCAGATGGCGTGCCCAAGGCGGTGCAGATGTTTCACGAAGCTCGGAAGCGCGATCCGCAAGCCTTCCTCTTCCCGGAAGCGCCGCTGAACCTGCTGGGCTACGAGCGCCTGCAGGCGAAGCAGACCAAAGATGCGGTGGAGTTGTTCCAACTGAACACCGAAGCCTACCCCAACTCTGCCAACGCCTATGACAGCCTGGGCGACGGCTACGTGGCCGACGGCCAGAATGAAAAAGCCATCCAGGCCTCGCAGAAGGCGCTGGAGTTGCTGCCGGAGGACAAGAACATCCCGGAGCCGTTCAAGAAGTTGGTGCAGCAGAGCGCGGAGGGGAGGCTGCAGAAGCTGAAGGGGACGGCGCCGCAGTGACAGAGTCCAAATTCATTCGCCGCGGATTCACGCGGATAAACGCAGATCGGGATTTCGGGGGGCATAGCCTGCCCTGTTATTTGCCCTAAGGATAAATCCGTGAGAATCCGCGTAGATCGGCGGCGACGAAGTTTGCAAACAGAAAAGGCCACGCTGCTCATTTAGCAACGTGGCCTTTTAATTTAAGTCGGCGACGACCTACTCTCCCACACACTTTCGCGTGCAGTACAATCGGCCCTGCGGGGCTTAACTTCCGTGTTCGGGATGGGAACGGGTGTTTCCCCCGCGGTAAGGTCACCGACAACTGATAGCAGTTAGCTACTAGCTTCCAGCTATTAGCTTATTCGCCGGCGCTGTCAACTTAGAGTCGCTGGGCGAGCCTGCAAACTTGTTCGCACTCCGCAAAAAGCAGGTCCTTCGCTGCGCTCAGGATGACAATCCTAAAAGGATGACAACCCAAAAGAAGCAGCAATGCCGAACCTAATGCCAATCTTCATATGCCCATCTTGAGGGGCTGAAGGCTGACTGCAGAGTGCTGCAAAGAGCGCGAGGACGAAGCCTCACAACTGAAGAGATTGGAATAACTCGAGGTGTGCGTTGGAAGCGCACGGCGCGGAAGCGTTCAGCGGCAGTCACCGTCAGTCAGGTTCTACATCGTGTTGCGCGCAAGGTGGGCCGCAAGGGCCCAAACTTAAGCCGTTTTGCGGGCGCTTGAGCCCGCAGGCGAAATCCCAAGCGCCCTTTGCGAGGGATCTCACACGGCATATTTCAAAGAACATGA
>DASSQB010000336.1:0-5659 GCA_035702725.1 Terriglobales bacterium
TCCTGCTGGGCCCAGGGGGCTTGGTTGCGCAGGGCGTTGCCGGCGTCGGCGTAGTAAGCCGCGGCGCGCAGGCGATACTCGCGCTGCATCACGTCAATTTCGCGCTCCAGCAGCGAGATTTGCTCCTTCTGCGCAGCGAAGCGTTGTTTCCATTGCTGGATGGCGGCGTCGCGCTTCTCGGCGAAGGTCTTCTTCTCTTCGTCGGTCTTGGGCTTGTCCTTGCCGGCGTCCGCCTTCGCGGCGTCTGTCTTGTCGGCGTTGTCGGCGGTTGCCGCATCGCCCCCATCGCCCGGCTTGGCGCTGTCCTCGTCGTTTGCCGGCGTTTGCCCGGTCACGCTGATGGGCGCGTTGGTGGGCAGGTCGTCGTTGGTGAATACCTTGGCGGCGGGTTTCTTGGCGTTTTGCTTGCGCGTCTGCCGCGCCACGTCGGCCACAGACTGAGCGGCCGCTATCCCCGCCAGCAGGATCACCACTGCACTGCACAGATAGAAGGTTCGTTTCATATCTTCCCCTTCCCGGGCACGTACGTGCTCAGGCTACTTGCTTCAGATTTCGTGGGGGAGTATTGGCCCATGTTCTAGCGCGCTGCCAGCGCCGCCGTGGCCAGGACCGGCGCCGGAAATGCCAGCGTAAAACTTGTTCCCCAATCTCCGCTGGAGACGGCGATGGTGCCGCCATGCTCCGTCACAATGCGGTGCACCAGGGCCAGGCCCAGGCCTGTGCCCTGCGCCTTGGTGGTGAAAAACGGAATAAAAATTTTGCTCAGCTTGTCGCGGGCAATGCCCTGGCCGTTGTCGGTGATAGTGAGGCGCGTTCCGTGTTCATCAGTCGTCGCCGCCACTTTGACCTCTACCGGTGTGCCATTGCGAGCGGCCTCGGCGCTGTTGCGCAGCAGGTTGGAGAAGGCCTGCCGCAGCGCCGTGGGGTCGCCCATCAGCGCCATCTCCGCGGGCACCTCTTCCACGTGCAAATCCACGCTGCAGTCGCGCGCGCAATTTTCCAGCACCGCGCGCAGCGGCACCGGCTCGTTGCGCAGCGCCTGGGGTCGGGCAAAGGCCAGGAAATCAGTGACCACGCGGGCCAGGTTACCGGTTTCGCTTTCGATCTTGCGGGCGAAGTCGTGCACCACTTCCAGGTGCTCTTCCCCGGCCAGCATCTGAGCATAGCCGGAAATGGTGGCCAGCGAATTCTTGAACTCGTGTGCAATTCCCGCCGACATCTCGCCCAGCGAGGCCAGGTTCTCCTGCATACGGATCTGCCGCGAAAGACGGTTGATTTCCGTCAGATCGCTGATCAGGCAGGCGGCGCCCAGGCCCTTGCCGTCAGCGGCCAGCACCGGCGAAACCGTCAGCCCCAGAACCCGCTCTTCGCCGGCAGGCGTGGCGTATTCCGTTTCCAGGCGGCGCAGCGAAGTGCCGTCGCGCAATGCGGCTTCCACCACGGTGATTGGAGTGGCAGGCGCGGACTCCGCCTCACTACGATTCAGCAGGCGCGCTCCGCGGAACACATCGCGGGCATGCAGGCCCGACATGGAGGCGTAGCCCAGAATGTTTTTGGCCGCAGGATTAGCCTGCTGCACCAACCCCTTGGGGTTGAACAGCAGCACGCCGCTGGGCAGGTTGGAGAGCAGGGCGGCGCTGATGTTCTCCGAAGCGCGGGCACGTTCGTTCTCCGCGCGCCGCAAGTCCTGCAATTGCTTTTCCTGTTCCTTCAGGCGCTCGATGACGGCGTGGTAAGTCTCCAGCGGGAACAGCGGATCGGAGGCCCGCATCGGCTCGGGCGCTGTTTCCTCGCTGATTTCGCTGCGCAATTTGCGGATCAGGACAATGCCCACCACCAGCGCGAATGCAGCGGCCATCAGGCCGATCAGCATGCGAATGACGATCGGGTTGGCCAGCGCTCTCACGAGAACTGCCCCCAATACCAGCGCAGCAACTGGTTTCCAAAAAAGAAGGCGAACATGGCCACCGCGCCGAGAAAGACGCCAAAAGGCATCTCGTAGCGGCGGTAAACCAGCTTGGCCGAGTGCCACGCCCGCTGCCGCGCCACTGCCGGGCGACGCTGCCGCCAGCGCCGCGTGCGTTTTATCCACACCACCAGCACCGTGCCCACGCCAAACAGGGAGCCCAGAATGGAAGCCGCGAAGAGCGTGAAAACCGTTAACTTAAGGCCCAGGAAAGCGCCGATCATGGCCATCAGCTTCACGTCGCCGAAGCCCATGCCTTCCACTCCGCGCACCCCCTGGTAGAGCTTGCCGGCGCCGTAAATGAAAGAAGCGCCGACAATTGCGCCCAGGATCGCGTCAGCCAGAGAAATCAGGTGCCAGGAAACATCGGAGCTGACGGGCAGGTTAATGACTCCTGGCAACAGGCGCGCCATCAGGTCGTTTACGGGCACAAAAAGGCTGAAAACCAGTCCCAGAACCAGGCCGGAGAGTGTCATCTCGTCGGGGAGGAGCTTGGTTTCGGCGTCGGTGAAGATCAGGCCCAGCAGCAGGAAGCCGAAAACACAGTACTTCAGCGCCTCCAGGGTGAGTCCAAAACGGGCATAAATGCCCACAAAGAGCGCGGCAGTGAGCAGTTCAACCACGGCGTAGCGCGCGCTGATGGGCGCGTGGCAATGGCGGCAGCGGCGGCCGAGCAGCAGCCAGCTCACGACCGGGATATTGTCGTAGAAGTGTATGGAAGTGTTGCAGTTAGGGCAGGCCGAGCCAGGGCGGACGACGGACTTATCGCGCGGCAGGCGGTAGATACACACGTTCAGAAAGCTGCCGAAGCACAGCCCGAAGACGAAGATCGCCGCTGCTATGACAGGGTCCACCCTTGAAGCGCCAAAGCCTCTTTTCTCGCGAGATTTGGCCTCATTATACGGCGCTTAGTACGGCTAACCCCAAGATGACCAAAGGCATATTGACCGTCGGGTGAGTCAGTGGCTGGTAGTTAGTAGTTGGTAATTGGCGGGACACCGGACAATGTGTTCTGGGCAAGTGGCGGATTCTGAAGAGCACTGGAAGAGTCATCGGCGGTAATCTTGCGCCACCCCGGTAGCCTGTCCGAGAATTGAAACAAAGGAGCCTACTATCCTGACAGCGAAGTTCTTGCGGGTCATAACCCTAACTCTTGGAGCTCTCTTCCTGGCGGCATTGTGCGCGACGGCACAAGCTCCCGCCGGCGGCACAACTCCAGACAGCGCATTGCTGGAGGCCGTAGACCTTGGCGATCGAGCCTCGGTTGAGCACCTGCTCGACGAAGGAGCCAATATCGAGGCGATGGGGGGAAACAAAGAGACTCCATTGATGGTGGCGGCGGAGCATGGCACCGCCGGCATGGTGAAGCTGCTGCTGGAACGAGGCGCCAACATCCACGCGCAAGATGAAAGCGGCGAGACCGCGCTGGCCAAGGCAGCGCACTCACCGGATGTCGAGATTACGAAAATGTTGCTGGCGAGAACGGCCACGCTCGCTGAAAAGAATCAGGCCCTTCTGATGCTGGTCCAGGGACTTCCGGCGGTCAAAAGCCTGGACGCACCGGAGGACGCAGACAAGTTTGAAGAGATTAACGATGAAGCCCATGCGGAGATCGCCAAGCTCCTTCTCGATGCGGGGGCGGACGTCGAGGCCAGGGATGAGAGCGGCAACACACCTCTGATGAACGCGGCATCTTACGGCGCCGTGATGGTGCTCAAAGTGCTGCTGGCGCGGGGAGCTGACATCAACGCCACGGACGCAGATGGCGGGACCGCCTTGATGGACGCCGCCTGTGACTGCGGCGTAACTGACAAACCGGACACGCGGGCTGCCCTGAAGTTGCTGTTGGACAGCGGAGCCAAACTTGAGGTCAAGACCAAAGAAGGTAAGACT
Source organism: Terriglobales bacterium (assembly GCA_035702725.1). Taxonomy (GTDB): domain Bacteria; phylum Acidobacteriota; class Terriglobia; order Terriglobales; family Acidobacteriaceae; genus JAICWP01. Next base: position 3,860 of record DASSQB010000336.1, read on the forward strand.
GCCCTGATGATGGCCGCGACTTCGAACCGCAGCGATCTGCTCGAGCTTCTTCTGCAAAAAGGCGCCAATATCAATGCTGCCGACGGGGATGGCAACACGGCATTGATGCTGGCGACGCAAGGAAGCGCCATCCCAAGCGCAGACGCGGTCAAGACCCTGCTGCAACATGGCGCCGCTGTCAACGCCACCAACAAAGGTGGACAGACGGCGCTGATGCTGGCCGCCTCAGGCCGCGGCTACGATGCCGGGACGATACTCGACCTCTTGCTGAGATGGGGAGCCGACCCTGACATCAAAGATGCCCACGGAAATACGGCGCTGGCCATAGCGAGCAAAGGCCAGCATGCCGATGCGATACGAATTCTGGAGACCGCGACAGCGCAGAAATAGCGGCGTCGTTCAAGGGTGGGATGTCTGTTGTTTTGAGTTGATGGATTCGTTTCCAGGCAGGTGTAGAACACCCACGTACCCACTCAAGCCAAAAGCGGGCTTGAGTGGGCCACCGAGCGACGAAATCCGGCACTTAGTCTCCTGAAGGCAGTAATTCGTCGTCCCAGCAGTTACCTTCCGAGGACGGATAGTACAGAGCCATCTCCATCGCCTGCATGATTGTGTCCAATTGATCAGGGTTGGCGGCAGTCTGCTGGTAAGTCGCGATCGTCATTTTATTTGTCCCCCACTCAGCAAAGTAGTTTCGCGATTCTGCCCCAGGCCCAGTTCGCGGTCAAACGGAACGTTTTAATCGGGGCGATAAAGGTTATTTATCAGGGGCCAGCGCATTTAGTGGACCGCTGAGGCGCGGCGGCGCTGGAAGGCGTAGAAAACCGGGACACCTGCCAGGATCAGGGCCGAGCCTACAAACGAATTCCGCAGGTTGGCGCTGAAGGTGTAGTAGAGCAGCACGGCGGAGGCGATGATGAACAGCGCGGGGACCAGCGGGTATCCCCAGGTTTTGTAGGGGCGTTCGGCGTTCGGTTCGCGGACGCGGAAGATGAAGACGGTGCTGGTCACCAGCATGTAGAACAGCCACTCACCAAACAGCGTGACCGAAAACAGTTCCTGAAAACTTCCCGCAAAAAGTAAAAAGATAATTGCCAGAATAGCTTGAACCACCAGCGCGGCCGAGGGTGTGTGAAAGCGCGGGTGGACGCGGGCGAGGCCCTGGAAGAAGTAGCGGTCGCGGGCCAGGGCGAAGGGGACGCGGGCGCCGGTCATGGTGCTGCCGTTGAGGGTGACGAGCATGGAAAGGGCCATGCCGGCGGAGACGATGGCGGCTCCGGCCGCTCCCATGGCCAGTTGCATGGCGTCGGAGGCGGGACGAGGCGAGGCGGCCACGGCAGAGGCGGGCATGACGTACTGCACCGCCGCATTGAGCAGCATGTAGAGGGCGGCCACAATGGCTACGCCGGCAATGAGCGCGATGGGCAGGCTGCGCTGCGGCTGCTTGATTTCGCCGGCTACAGTGGTCACCAGGTTCCAGCCGTCGTACGCCCAGAGCGCGGCAATGAGGGCGACCATGAATCCCGCAAAGCCGCCCCGCGCGCTCAGGTAGCGGGTAGCAAAGTTGCCCAGTTCGCCGTGAGCGTAGGCGAAGCCAACTCCCACGATGGCGAGGATGATGGCGATCTTAAGGAGCGTGAAGAAGAGCTGGAATTCGCCCGCCCTCTTCACGCCGATGTAGTTGATGAAGGAGATGAAGACGACCGCGCCGATGGCGACCAGCTGTCCCCAGGTGATGTGGAAGGGGCGGGTCATCATGGGCTGAGGGAGGAAGGCGAGAAAGCTGAAGGTGCCAAGAAT
>DASSQB010000337.1:0-6483 GCA_035702725.1 Terriglobales bacterium
AGAGTCAGATCGCCATGAAAAATATTGCCTTCCGTGAGCCCGTAAATCCGCTCCAGATCCAATGGCGTCAGTACCTGCCGCGCCACAACCGCTCCCGGCACATTGGGGGCGTATTCCCCGATTTTCTTCAGCACACGGTCACCCAGCAGTTCTCGTTTCTCATCCCACGTGCTCTGCCGCAGAAAATACGGCACGTATTGCACAAAGCAGGTCATGATGTGTCGTCCCTTGGGGGCGAGTGTATCGTCCACATTGGACGCCACCACGCAATCCACCCACAATTGTTCCGGAATCTCGCCAAACTTGGCGATGTCATAGCAGCGTTCGGCAAATTCCAGCGACGGCACCAGCGTGAACAAGGAACGCTGCGCCGGGCTGGCCTCCGCCGGCAGGCCCTGCACCCGCGGCTCCTCCGCCAGCACCAGGTTGACCTTCGCGCACGGCCCGTTCATCTTGATGCCCTTCACCGCCTGCCGAAACTCGCCGGGCAGTTCCTTCGCGTCCACCAGTTTCAGGAACGTGCGCTTGGGATCGGCGCTGGACAGCACCATGCGCGCCGGAATTTCGCTTCCATCTTCCAGCACCACGGCCCTCACGCGTCCATCGCGCACATCAATGCTCGCCACCGGAGCAGAGGTGCGGATCTGCACCCCGCGTTTGCGGGCAGCCGCCGCCAGCGCCTGGGTAATGGCTCCCATGCCACCGATGACATGTCCATAAAATCCCTGCAACTCGTGCTCGCCGCCGCTCAGCAAATGAAACAGCAGGCCCAGCGCGGTTCCGGGGTCGTAGGGACCTCCGTGCTTGCCATAAACATTGTTGGCGAGAAAAAGAGTTTTGACCTTTTCCGACTCGTAATTGCGGTCGAGGAAATCGCCCAGGCTGCCGGTCAAAAAGGAGATGAGCCTGGCGATCTCCTGATTGCTTATGCCCCGAAAGCGCCGCCCCACGCGTAGCAGCTTCCACCAGCTTTCCAGCCCATCCAGTTCAACCTCCGGCGGCGGCTCCAGAAAGAAGGGCTGCAGGTAGCGCGCCAGCTTTTTCAGTTCATCGTCTACGCGAATGAAGGTATCCGCATCGTGGACGGAAATCTTGCGCAGCTCCACCACCGTGCGCTCCCGGTCCGCCCACCAGGGCACCACCTGACCATCCGGGAACGGCACTTGCAACGCCGGATCGCACGGCACCATCCGCAGTCCGTGCGAAGCCAGCTCCAGGTCGCGGATCACTTCCGGCCGCAGCATGCTGGCAATATAAGACGTGGTTGAAGCGCGGCAGCCAGGCGCAATCTCCTCGGTTACGCAACAGCCTCCCACAATCTCGCGCCGCTCCAGCACCAGCGTGGACAGGCCTGCTCCGCCCAGGTAGGCGGCGGCGGTCAGGCCATTGTGGCCGGCTCCTATGACGATCGCATCGAAGGGAGAGGATTGCGGCATGGCTCAGAAATGACCGGGAGGTGCAACCCGTTATCCCGGAGGACAGCGCACATACTACACGCGAGGACCTGATTCAGAAAGGCCGGGGCGCAATCTTCGACTGCCCGGCGGCTTCGAAAGAAAACTCAAGCCGACGCTGCGGATCCGTAAGCCGCCGCTTGTCGCATCCTTTTTCGTCCTAGCCAGTACAACACCGCGCCTACAGCCACCAGTATCGCCGTCCCACCCACGACTTTGGTGACTGCCAGCCACGGATTTGCCTCCTCCGGGCTGGGCACGAAGGAAAGCGCGATGGTCAGCAGCGCGGTCGTGAAGCCCACACAGGAAATCAGGAAAGCGATGGGCTTGCCGCCGGGAACGCGAATCACCTCCCCGCCGGCTGGGTCGCCCTGCAGGCGGAACATGGCGCCAAACAGAAACAGGTAAGGCAGGAAGTAGGTAATGATGCCCATGCTCACCAGCACGTCGTACGCGCCTTTCACGCTGGTGCCCGCCTGTCCTAAAAAAACAAATAGCACACCACAGGCGGCCTGCAGAATCAAAGCCACGTAAGGCGTCTTCCAGCGCGGATGCAGTTTTCCAAACAGCGGGGGGAGAAAGCGGTCAAGGCCGGCCACAAACGGCAGGCGTGCAACTGCGGCCAGGTACGCCCCTGCCGCGCCCAGATTGCTGAGCGCGATGAGGCCGGCTGCGATGGGAATGATCCAGAAAACTCCCACCCGTTCCGCCGTTTTGGTGATGGCCTGCATCAGTCCCTGCAGGTCGCTTACCTGATCGTGGGGCAGCGCCAGCAGCACTCCAATAGTCCCCATCACGTAACAGAAGGTCACCACCAGGCCGCCGGTGAAAAGCGCCCAGGGCACGGCGCGCCGGGTGTTCTTGATCTCCTCTCCCATGAACGACGCGGTTTCGCAACCGCCGAAGGCGAACGTCAGCGTTGACCAGAAAATCATGTCTTTGAGATGTGTGCTGGGAATCATTGCTCGCGCACTGAACGACGTGGCCGACCCAAAGCGGTGCCAGGCGAGCACCCCCATGCCGACGATAATCACCACCGGCAGCCACATCGCGAGCGCGCCTACATTGTGCAGCCACTTGCCCACGTCCAGTCCAACCACGTTCATGATGGTCACCACCGCCAGGGTCACGATGGAAAAAACGATGTAGAAGCGAGCGTTGTTCGCAAGGTAGTTCCACCGGTTTCCGCGCATGTACAAGGCATTGCTGGCGGCGAAATAGAGCACGGCGGGAAAATATGGCAGATTGCTGGTCCAGTAGATCCAGGCGCACATGAAGCCGCCAAAGTCGCCGAAGGCGCGCTTGCTCCACACGTAAAGCCCGCCTTCCTGCGGGTAGCGCGAAGAAAGTTCAATTACCGAAAGCGCCAGCGGCGTGTAGAAGGTGAGCCAGGCCCCCAACCAGATAATCACCGCGCTGGGGCCGGCGCTGGCGGCGGTAGCGATCCAGCGCAGGCTTACGCCAGTCACCACGTAAAACAGCACCAGGTCCACGGCTCCCATGGCCCGCTTGGGACGCGTAGCTTCACCGCCATTACCGCCGGGCGCGGGAATCAGAGGGCTTTCAAACGAGGTGGGAATGCCGCCGGTTGAGTCGGTGCCGGGCATCAGGGCGTCTATGGTGCACCAATCGCGCCTCAAAAAGAAGCCGGAAGTGGGCTGCTCACCTTTTGCGTTGTGTTTAATGTGTCACCGGACAAACCGGCAATAACTCCAATGTGTGACTCCAGCGTGATAGAAGAGGATATGGACTGGAAAAAGGAAATATTGGCCGCGGAGCAGCGCATTCGCCCGCATGTGCTGGAGACACCACTCGAGCGCTCGCACTATATCAGCCAGGCGGGCGGGGCGGAGGTCTGGCTCAAGCTTGAGCACCTGCAGCATACCGGCTCATTCAAGCTGCGCGGCGCCATGAACAAGCTGTTGTCGCTTTCGCCCCAGCAATTGGAGTGCGGCGTGATCGCAGCCTCCACCGGCAATCACGGCATGGCGGTTTCCTATGCCGCGCGCAAGCTGGGCGCCAAGGCCACCATCTACATGAAGGAAGGCACGCTGCCGGAAAAGGTGGGGCTCATCCGCTCGCTGGGCGGCGCCACCGTTTTTTACGGCGCGAACCCCGTTCACGCAGAAAACAAAGCGCGCGATGTTTCGCGGCAAACGGGGCAGGTGTTCATTTCGCCCTACAACGATCAGCAGGTTATCGCCGGGCAAGGCACGCTGGGCGTGGAACTGGCCCGCCAGTTGCCGGACCTGGATGCGGTGTTCATCTCCGTGGGCGGCGGCGGACTGATATCCGGCATCGGCAGCTATCTGAAGGCGGTGAACAAGAAGGTGAAAATTGTGGCCTGCTGGCCGGAGAATTCGCGCGTCATGTACGAATGCATGAAGGCCGGGCGGGTGATTGAATTTCCTGAGAAGGAGACCCTGTCTGACAGCACGGCCGGCGGAGTGGAAGACGGGGCCATCACGCTGGAACTCTGCCGCGGCCTGATTGACGAATGCGTGCTGGTGTCAGAGGCGGACATTCTCGCCGCCATGAAGCTGATCATCGAGAAAGAGCGCTGGCTGGTGGAAGGCGCAGCCGCGTTGCCCGTCGCCGCTTACCTTCAGGCGGCGAAAGACTACCATGGCAAGAACGTGGCGATTCTTCTTTGTGGTCGCAATATCCCGTTCGAGAAACTGCGGGCGGTGCTTGCGGATTAGCATTTCTTCAGCGGCCCGCTGGCGGCCGAAGGCTCGCAACTGACAACGAAAAGCTGAGAGCTGGCAGCCAAAAATCAATGCTACCTGCCGGATCCGGCTTTGCGTGCACGCTCTGCTCCGAAGCTCGCCACCAGTTCATCCAGCTTCCCAAAAATCCGGGAATTGTCCTGCGCCGGATAGCTGCACAGTTTCTCCCGGTATTCATCCAGATTGAACAGGAACGATTCAATCCGCTCCTTGTTCAGGTCCTCCCAATAGGCGCCGTACCCCATCTTCTGAATGTAGTAAGCGTTGAACACCTGCTCGAATTGCCGTTTCAGAGGCCACGCCAGGTAGGGCTTGCGCAGGTGCAGGGCTTCACTGATGAGCGAGAACCCCGAGTTCGCCAGCACCGCCTTGCATCCGGCCAGGTCTGCCAGAAATCCGTCGAGGCTGGGCTTGCGGAAGAGCAGGTTGCCGTCTTCACCCTCGCTTTCAAATCCGTAACAAACGAAGCGCTGCCGAATGCGTTTGAGTAATTCCGTCAGCTCCAGGGAGGGCGAAGTCACGTACACCAGCACATAATCGCCACTGGTGGCCCGAGCCTGCAGCACTTCCCGGCGAAGAATGGGCGGAAACAGGAACGTATCCCTGCGCCGGAGCGGCGCTTCGAAAAACGAGATGACCAGGTAAGCATCGCAGCCGTGTGTCATAAGGCGGGTCACCAGCTTGGCGGCGGCTGCATCCTTGCGGTATTCACGGGGATAGGAAATGTCCGCCCGTGTCAGCAGGTGCTGGTTGTCTATGGAAATCACGGGCAGGCCAGCACGGTGGGCAAGGTGGCAAGTCAGCGGCTCAAAGTCGGTGACGATGAGGTCAATCTTCCACTGCTCCGCCAGTCGCGTGAGCTGCCTGATGCTTTTGGCGGCCCGCGGCGCCTTGAGCAGGTTGCCCAAAATTGTTTTGCGGTAACGCACGCGATTGCGCACATATGCCAGGCGCAAGCCATAAATGTCGGTGATTTCGAACTCCGATTTCAGGTTGCGCAAGCCACGATCGAAGGAGGCCACGTGCACGCTGTGGCCTTGGCGTTGCAGGTGCGTAATCATTTCCCTGGCGCGCGTGGAGTGCCCCGAGCCCTCGCCGTTGACGCCATAAAGAATGTTGGCCATGAGGTAACGCTGATTGTAGGTGGAAGGGGGAGTTGAAAACTATTGCCGAGTGAGGCGAGCCGGGCGGGCCAGAAGACCCGCCCCGCACAGTCCGTAACCTTAGGAACCTATCGGCCGGCGCCGGCAGCCGCCGCAGCGGCTTTTTGCGGCGCCAGGGAGGCAATCGCCTCTATCACCTTTTCCGGCGTGTAGGGCGAATCAATTTCCTTGTCCACGCTGGGATGCCCGTGCGTGGAGTGCAGCACCAGCACTTTGGTCGCCTGGTTCGCCTTCTTAACCATGTACGGCAGGTGATGGCGGTCATTCTTGTTGAGCGTGTCGCCCAGAATTACCAGGTCGTAAGTTTTGCGGCGCACCGACTCCTCCACCGCTTTGCGGCCCGTTACCTGGTCCACCGCGTGCCCAGCCTTCTGTATCTGGGCGCTCTGCGAGGCGAGCAGTTCAAGATCGTCTTCGGCGTACAAGATGGAAAGCTGTGCTGGTTTTGGCATGGCTTGGTTTCTGGAATGTCTCCGGAAGGGACAGTACCAAGCGCGTACCACCTCGGAAACGTCACCAAAGACCAAGCCCCGCGGGGCTTTCGCAACCCCAGGTAACTAAGCCACTTACAGGTACTTCAGTGTGTCGGCGATCAGCTTATGCGTTCCCTGGTAGGAATCCCCTGCCCCTTCCCACTCCATGGAGCAATAGCCGCGGAACCCGCTGGCTTTCAGGATGCCGAAGGTTTTGGGAATATCAATCCTGTACACCTTGCCGCCATCGCCCACCTCCGAATCCTTCACATGGCAGATGTTGTAGGCGTGGCCGAACATGGCAGTCACGGCTCTGTAATCGAAATCGGCGTTGCCGCCCATCATGGAGTTGCAGAAGTCGGGCAGGGCATGCAGCCACGGGCTGTTTACCTTTTTGATCAAATTGACGATGAAGAACGCATCCTCGCTTACCAGGTCATCATTCTCCAGGTTGACCACCACGCCCTTGGAAGCAGCATACTTCACCACCTGGCCCAGCGACTCCGCGGCGCGTGCCACGTCAGGCTTGGAGTTCTTCGCTCCCCCAATATGGTTGCGAATGCTGGGTGAGCCCACGGCCACGGCAATGTCCACCCACTTCTTGCCCAAATCTATGGCTTTCTGCCGCACCTCCGGGTCAGGATCGTAATAGCTCTCCTCGCCT
>DASSQB010000338.1:0-4151 GCA_035702725.1 Terriglobales bacterium
CAAGCGCAGCCAGCAACACACGCATGTGGGCCAGGTCAAACTTGTGCGGAGGCGTGCGGGCCAATTCATGGCCGAGCGCGTACAGGTTCGCGACTGCGGAATCGTAGGACAAGTAGCTGACCGGCTTTCCAGCTGGCTAGCCGACTGGCGTCTTCGCTCAGCTGGATGCGCAGGGTGGAAACAGTATTCCACAGGCAAATTCAGCAAGGAAAGTAGGGCTCGAGCCAGGCAGCCAGTTAGCCAGGCAGCTAGTCAGCTAAGCAGCCGCCATAAATGCCAGCGCCCGGGAGATGTAGGGCTTGAGCTGGCGGCGGTGGACCACCGCGTCGAGCATACCGTGTTCCAGCAGGAATTCGCTGCGCTGGAAGCCTTCGGGCAATTTCTGGCGGATGGTCTGTTCGATAACGCGAGGACCGGCAAAGCCGATGAGAGCACCCGGCTCAGCGATGTTCAGGTCGCCCAGCATGGCGTAGGAGGCGGTCACGCCGCCGGTGGTGGGGTCGGTGAGTACGGAAATGTAGGGCACCCGGGCTTCGTGCATACGGGCGAGGGCGGCGGAAATTTTAGCCAGCTGCATGAGGCTGACCACGCCTTCCATCATGCGGGCGCCACCGGAGGCGGAAACGATGACCAACGGGATCTTGCTGTCGGTGGCGCGTTCGACGGCGCGGGCGATGGCTTCGCCGACCACCGCGCCCATGCTGCCGCCGATGAAGGAATACTCCATGGCGCTGACGATGACGGGGCGGCCCTCCAGCTTGCCGCGCGCGTTGATAACCGCATCTTTCAGGCCGCTATCGCCCTGCGCCTGCTGCAGGCGCTGGCGATAAGACTTCAGGTCCACGAACTTGAGCGGGTCGGTGGAGGTCAGATTGTCGTCTTCAACCTCGTACTGGTTGTCGTCGAGGAGGTGGGCCAGACGGGTGCGGGCATCAATGCGGAAGTGGCGGTCGCATTTGGGGCAAACGTTGAGGTTCTCGGCCAAGTCCTTTTTCCAGATGATCTGGCGGCATTGGTCACACTTCACCCACAAGCCCTCAGTGCGGACCTTCTTCTCGCCCGAGGTGTCCAGCTCGCCGCCTTCGCGTTTGAACCAAGCCATAAAACCAGTTTTCAGTTCAGTATTCGATGCCGCGCTGGGCCTCCACGCCCTTCTCATAGGCGTGCTTGACCTGGCGCATTTCGGTGACCGTATCGGCCAGTTCGACAATTGTCGGATGGGCGTTGCGGCCCGTCAATATCACATGCACCATAGGCGGCTTATTTTTGAGGATTTCGGCCACCTTAGCCGGATCCAACATGCCGTAGGTGATGGCATAGTTGATTTCATCAAGGATAACCAGGTCCCAGTCGCGCGAATTGATGGCGCGCGCGCCTTCAGCCCAAGCTTCCTCCACCAGGCGAACATCTTCGGGGTCAGGTTTTGCGGTTCCGACTTTGACGAAGCCGCGGCCCATCTGCTTCATGATGAAGCGGTCGCCGAAGGCCTTCACCGCATCCAGCTCGCCGTAGTGCCAGGAACCTTTCAGGAATTGCAGCATGAGCACGCGCATGCCCTGGCCGACGGCGCGCAGAGCAGTGCCCATAGCGGCCGTGGTTTTACCCTTGCCGGGACCGGTATTCACGATGATGAGACCGCGACGAACGTCAGACATCAGTTGTCAGTTCCCAGTTGTCAGTTGTCAGTAAGTGGTCAGTGGGCAGTGGTCAGATAAGACAATCTTTGATTGTAAATGTGATTGTGCGAATTTGCAGGGAGGGCGGGTTTGACCTTGCGGGCAGGCGCGGCCTAACATGGCCGCTCTTTAGCGAAAAAAGATGCACAGACGAACCGCAGTCGCCCTTCTACTGACCGTTTTGTTCCTCCTGGGTGCATTAAGCGCGGCACAGAATGCGCCCATCACGCTGAACGTGGACGCGCGCGAGGCGCCGCGGCGGGTTTTTCATGCGCGGCTGACGTTCCCAGTCGTGGCTGGGCCGCTCACGCTCTATTACCCCAAGTGGCTGCCGGGAAACCACCGGCCAACCGGGCCGATCGCGAATGTGGTTGGCTTGCGGTTCAGCGCGGGCGGGCAGGTGATTCCCTGGAACCGCGACGATGTAGACATGTACGCCTTCCATGTCAATGTGCCCACAGGGGCAAGCACGCTGGAGGCAAGTTTCGATTACGTAACGCCCAGCCACGGGCCGGGGCGCTTCGACCCGGTTTCCACCGACCAGCTCATGATCCTGAACTGGAACGTGGTGCTCCTCTATCCCGCGGGCAAGCCGGTGCGGGAGTTCACTTATAGCGCCAAAATGGAGCTACCGACGGGATGGAAATTCGGCACGGCGCTGCCGGTAAGCAGCCATTCCGGCGATTCGGTGGCGTTCGCGCCGGTGCCGCTGAACACGCTGGTTGATTCGCCGGTGCTGGCGGGAGCGAACTATCGCGCCGTGCCGCTGTCAACAACCGGCGCACCGCCGCAAGAACTCGATATTGCCGGCGATTCCGCGGCGGCGCTGGAAATTTCCGACGAATTGCTCCCTGTATACCGGAACTTGATGGCGGAAGCCAGCGTGCTGTTTGGCGCACACCACTACCGCGATTATCACTTCCTGCTCACGCTGAGCGATGTGGAGCCACCCAACGGACTGGAGCATCATGAGTCCAGTGACGACCGCGCACCGGAGCGCACGCTGATTGATCCCAACCTGCGCAAGCTGATGGCCGGGCTGCTACCGCACGAATTTGTGCATTCCTGGAACGGCAAGTATCGCCGTCCCACGGGCCTGGCGACTTCCGATTACCAGCAGCCCATGAAGGGCGAACTGCTGTGGATCTATGAAGGGCTAACGACGTATTTGGGCGAAGTGCTGACGGCGCGTTCCAACCTGTACACGCCGCAGCAATTCCGCGAGCAACTGGCGCTGACGGCGTCAGAAATGAGCCACCGAGCCGGGCGCATCTGGCGGCCACTGGAAGATACGGCAGTCTCAGCGCAGATCCTGTATGAGGCGCCGACGGAGTGGACGGCTTGGCGGCGCAGCGCCGATTTTTATCCGGAGAGCGAGCTTATCTGGCTGGAGGCGGACACCATAATCCGCCAGCAGACCAATGGGCGGCGTTCCCTGGACGATTTCTGCCGCGCCTTCGAAGGGCCTCCCAGCGGGCCGCCAGAGATGAAACCTTACACCCTGGATGATGTGGTTGCGGCGCTCAACCAGGTTGCGGCTTACGACTGGCGCGGATTCTTCCAGGGGCGAGTGTTTGCGGTGGCGCCCCAGGCGCCGCTGGGCGGGATCGAACAGGGCGGCTGGCGCCTGGTTTACAACGACACGCCCAACGAATTGCTGCAGGCGGAAGAAAAATTCGCCCACGGGATGAACCTGACCAGTTCCATCGGCATGGTGATCCGCCAGGAGAAAAAGGAAGATGAGGGCACCATCGTAGATGTTATTCCGGGCATGGCGGCCGCAGCGGCGGGCATTGCCCCGGGCATGAAGCTGATGGCGATCAATGGGCGGAAGTGGTCTCCCGAGGTGTTGCTAGCCACGCTAAAGGACCGCGGACCGTTGCAGTTGCTGATGGAGAATATTGGCTATTACAGGACTTACAGCGTAAATTACCATGACGGACCTCGTTTTCCGCACCTGGAACGTGTACAGGGACGGGCGGATGTGCTGGGGGAAATTGTCAAGTCACGTGCGAGTCAAGGAACACGCTAGGGAGTAGCAGGGTCTAAAAGTGCGGGCGAGACGCCCCGCGACAGCCGGCGGGGCGCCGGTCAGTGCCCCAAGTGGTAGGGATGGCCTTTCAGAATTGTGCATGCCCGGTAGAGCTGCTCCAGGAGTACAACCCGGGCGAGTTCGTGTGGCAAAGTCATTTTCCCCAATGAAAGCAGAAATGACGCCGTCTTCCGCGCCTCCTGGCTGAAGCCGTCGGCCGGCCCAACGGCGAACAGCAAGGGTTGCGGGCTGTGATTCTGGTGCTCGTCCAAAAAGCTGGCAAATTCCTCGGAGGCGAATTGGCGACCGCGGCTATCCAGCAAGACCAGCCTGGACGAGGGGCGATTGCCGGTTTTGGCCACGAGCTTGAGCAGCGCCGCCTCGCTGCCCACGGACAGCGGTTCCACTTGGGTGTAGGCTGAGAGACGTTCGAGGTACTCGGC
>DASSQB010000339.1:0-6765 GCA_035702725.1 Terriglobales bacterium
CGCATAACAGATGACCATGAGGGTGACGGCGAACAGTCCGAAGGCTGACAGTGGGGTCATGCGGCTTCCTTCCAGCTTGACCGGCAATTGTACGGCGTTGGCCTGGCTGTTCTTCGCCGGCACAGGACAGTTCGGCCGTAACACTCCCTTGTGACCACCGTCATAGCTGACCGCAGTGGCGGCGTGTGATAAAACATTCGGTCGCCCCATGCCGCCGGTGCAACCCGAACCCGTCCCCGTCAATCCGTCGTCACCTTCCCTTTTTCATGACGAGGCCGCGTGCTGAGAGCGCTGCTGATCCACCTCTCCGAAAACCGCCCCATGCGGGCCGTGGCCGAACGCTCGATCGTAGGGCTGCGCATGTCGCGGCGCTTTGTGGCCGGCACCACGGTGGAAGAAGCCCTCGCCGCCGCCCAGGCGGTCAATAAGCTGGGAATGGGCGTGAGCCTCGACAACCTGGGCGAGAACGTCACCAACGCGGAAGAAGCGCGGCAAAGCGCGCAAGTTTACCAGCGCCTGCTGCACGAAATTGAAGAGCGCAAGCTGCAGGCCAACGTCAGCGTCAAGCTTACGCACATGGGCCTGGACGTGGACGAAAAGCTGGCACGCGAGCTGGTCAGCGGGCTGGTTGCCAAGGCGGGGAGCAGCCATCCGCGCAACTTTGTGCGCGTGGACATGGAAGGCTCGCCGTATACCGAGCGCACACTCGACCTGGTTTACGAGCTGCACCACCAGCCGGGTAATGCCGGGGTGGTGGGCGCTGTGATCCAGTCCTATATGCGCCGCGGCGAGCAGGATGTGGAGAAGCTTCTGGCCGCAGGCATTCGCGTCCGGCTGTGCAAAGGCGCCTATAAAGAGCCGCCGGAGATCGCCTATCAGAAGAAATCGGAGGTGGACGCGAACTACGTGAAGCTGACCAAGATGCTTCTCAAGAGCGGCATCTATCACGGCATCGCCACCCATGACCCGCGCATGATCGAGGCGGCGATCACATTCGCCCGGCAGGAGAAAATTCCGCCGGAATCGTTCGAGTTCCAGATGCTCTACGGCATTCGCCGTGACCTGCAGCAGAAGCTGGTGCGCGAGGGCTGGCGCATGCGGGTTTACATCCCCTTCGGTACCGAATGGTATCCCTACCTGATGCGGCGCCTGGCGGAGCGTCCGGCAAATCTGCTGTTCCTGCTGAAGAATATTTTCCGGTGAGTATTCAGCCGTCAGCATCAGCCCCTGGATGGCGGGCATTGGCATTTAGCACTTGGCCTGTCAAGGGCGTGGGTGATTCGCGCAAGCTCCTTGACGGCTAAAAGCCGGCCAGGATGACGCCGGTGCAAGCCGCGATGGAGCGGGCGATGCGATGGCGGCTAAATGCCAACGGCTGATTACTAATTCCCCCGATGGCTGACTACTATGTGCTTGAGCACGTCCGTCGCTGGCTGAATGCTGATTGCTGACTGCTGAGTGCTGAGTGCTTTCCTTTTCACACAACCTGCAACTGTTTGCACCGGCTACACATGCCCGTTCACATTCCGGAGCAGTTGCCCACGCAGGCCTTCGTTTTGCTAACATATCGGGATGGCCGAGCGGAGCAGAACCGGGGAAATTGCCGATGCCTTTGCCGGCCTGGTCGGCCAGGACATTGACGACGAGCGCATTGACCTGCTGCGCGCCGCGCTCACCGTGGCCCGCACCGAGTATCCGAGCCTGGACCTCGATTCCTACGTGGCGCGGGTGGACGCGCTGGCCGAGCAGGTCGGTCGCCGCATTCGCGACATGGGCGACACCGCCCAGACCATCTACGCCCTCAACACCGTGCTGTTCCAGGAAGAAGGCTTGCGCGGCAACCGCCAGGATTATTACGACCCGCGCAATTCCTTCATCAACGACGTACTCGACCGCCGCCTGGGCATTCCTATCACCCTGGCCCTCATCTACATGGAGGTGGCGCGGCGCATCGGCTTCCCGCTGTTTGGCGTGGGCATGCCGGGGCATTTCCTGCTCAAACACTACGACATTGAAGGGCGGCAGGTATTGATTGACGCCTTCAACGGCGGCAACGTCCTTTCCATGAAGGAGTGCCAGCGGCGACTGAACGAAATCTACGCCGGGCAAGTTCCCTTCCAGCCCGAGTTCCTGATGTCGGTGAGCCGGCGCCAGATGCTGACCCGCGTGCTCAACAATCTGAAATCCATTTATCTGTCCAGCCGCAATTTCCGCAAAGCGCTGCCCATCGTGGACCTGGTGCTGGTGATTTACCCGCGCTCGCCCGAGGACGTGAAGCAGCGCGCCCTGCTGCGCTACAGCCTGGGCCAAATGCGGGGCGCGGCGGAAGACCTGGAAGTCTATCTGAAAATGTCGCCCGACGCCTCCGACGCCGACGAAATCCGCCAGACGGCGCTCTCTATCCGCCGCACCCTGGCGACCATGAATTGACCGCAGTTCTCAGTTCTCATATCAGCAATTAGCACCTGGCAATTAGCATTTGGCTAGCCACGGGAATTGCTGGCACCCCGAACACTGTTTTTCCTGGCGCCGCTGGTAGTAGGCATACCACCCTTGAGCATTAGCATCAGCGCCGCGAGTCCGGTGGCACCAAGTTGTTGGCGCGATAGTAGACCACAAGCTGTCCATAGTGCTCGCCGCTATGCTCGATAGCGAACGTCCAGATGGTGGAGTTGTGGGCCAGTCGGTTGCCGAAAAATTTCGTTGTATTGTCCAGCCCTGCGTCGCCCTGCTGCTGAATCACTTTGGCTCCGTCGGCGACGGCCTCCTGCACGAACTTGACGACGTCGGCCTTGGTCTTGAAACGGTCACGCGAAGGATTGTCGCCCTCGCCGAAGTCGGGCCCGACTTTTGATCCAGAAATCATCCTTATCAGGACGAAATCCAGTGCGGCGGCGTGGAGAAGATTCAGGGCAAAAGTGCGCTCATCCTTCTGCACCTTGAAATCGTACTTGTCTTCGGGAAAATCCTGCGCCATGGCGATGAGTTTGTTCCCGATGCCGTTCCACCTGTCCAACATCTCATCGGAGCGGGAACGCGCAGGACTCGGAGGCTGATTCTGAGTCTGGGCCTGACTGTGAAGACTCATTGCCACGGCAGCAAGGAGAGCGGCCGCAAGCACCGTAAGGGCAGACCGTTTCATTGTAGATTGCTCCTTTATTTTGATCTCTTCAGACATCGCGTTGGGCATTAGACGTAGCGCTACGCCCGAAGTTTGAGCAAATTTCGGATCAAAAATTGAAAAACTTGCGATTGACTAGAAATTGTGTTCCGGCCCTGATGCACGCACCTGGAGCGGGATGCAAGGCTCCGTCGTCTTGCTGATTTGCGAAGGCGGCTCTTGAAGCGGGCGACGTTGGCGCTAACAGGACACGTACTTTACAAATTTTGCACCGGTTCCGAGGCAGAGCGCAATCTCAATGTACTCAAGGGGATTTCACGACAGTTATTGCAGAGACCGGCTTGTGGACGATGCTGCGAATCGCCTGATCCCGTCTGCATAGCTCTCCATCACGGGCATCGAGACGCCAAGGTCATGCCCAGTATTTAGGAGGTCGTCGTAGAACGTCTTGACCTCAACGGGGTCACCGAATGCATGAGCTGAGCAGCGCTTGGCGTACTCATCGTGTCGGAACATTCTGCGCGTCATCCAAATATTGATCTGCCTTCGGATTACGGAATTTGTAAGAAAGGGCGCAGTTTCTGGATATCTGGAGAGCATAACCCCGCGCCTTGCAACCACCTGCAGGCATTCGCAGACCGCAGTAATTGCTGCCGAGGTCATCTGGTGGCTACTCAGTATCACGTCGAGACTCCCGGCTTGAACGAGTGCCGCCCACAGACCGCCGGTAATCGCATATTGAACCCAGAGGTAGTGCAGCATGTCCGAATGCGTCCCGGTTTGCATTCCTGCTGAGTCGAATAGCGCTGCCACCTTCTTTGCTAGGGGTGAAGGTTCTCCCTTCGGAGCGCCGATGTCGATTTCCTTCAGGGCAGCAAAGAGGATTCCATCGGAAAGCGTGCCACCTGCCTTGGCATCGCCGTATATATACCGCGTGCGCGGCAGTATGAGGTCGATATCATCTGTGCCATGCCAATTCTGAGTCAGAAGCAAGAATTCGGTAGCGTTGACTTGCGGAACGACTTCCACAAGGGTTTGTATTAGCGCATAGTGTTTCACGGGTATGATCACCAACTCGAACGCGCTGGTTGATAAGAGCGTTTCGACAGCGTTCAATCTGTACAGCCCTCGAAAGTTCCGTTTGTGGGTTTTCCTGCGATCGAAGACATCCACAGCCAGGCCGCAGCGAAAAGCAGCAGCTCTGCCAGGCCGCACAAAGTGCACAACGTCGTGTCCGCTCTCGGCAAGCGCCCAGCCATAGACTGAGCCAATGATTCCGGCTCCAATGACAAGCACGTGCATAATCAACTATTCGAATTCGAACGTCACCCGTCTGACATCGTACCGCGTACTGCGGCCAGACATGATTGCCGATAACAGGCCTTCACGTACATTACACCCGGAGAGCGCGAGTACCCGGTTCTATTTTCGTATGGGGTGGCGAATGGCCGCGATCACCGCCTTCTGCCTCCGTTACCTGAAGTGGTGGGCTACTTTCATGTTGTTCCCATGGAACACGCTGAAGTTGCAACCGGGGAGTCGTCCAAAGTCATCCAAGCACTTTCCCGTCGCAGAAGAGCCGCCTCAGAAACAGTGTACTGGATACCAGCAGCGCCCATGGCTGGCCAAGTGCTAATTGCTATTGCTGGTTTTTCTGAGAACTGGCAACTGGCAACTGACCACTGCTACTGTGGTTGCGCCGCCGGAGGCGGCGGCTGCTGATTCTCGGCGCGCACGGGGGCCAGGGGCAGCTTCAGCACGCCTTTGAGCAGATCGAGCTCCTGATTCGAAAACTTGCCGCGGTACTCGGCAGAATCCAGCGCCTGCTCGCGCTGCTGCGGGTCCATCTTGCGCAGCTCCTTGATGGCACTTGTCATAAGCTTGCGCCGCGCGGGTGGCAGCTGCCGGATCTTGGTAAATACTGTCTTGGCCGCCTTCTTCTGCGCCTCGGTCAAGTGCTCCCAGGTTTCCATGCGCTGCAGAATGATTTTCTGCCTTTGCGGGGACAAGGCGCTGAAGCGCCGCAACTGCTGCTGCAGCAGAACTTGCCGGTCGGGCGGCAGCTTGCGGAACTGGGGATCGTTTTCCAGCGCTTTCTGCTGCTGGTCAGGCGGCAAATCCTTGTATTTGCGCAGCCAGTCGCCGGCGTGATGAACCGGGTGGTGAGCGGTTATGGCATGGGCCACCGGGGCGGGATTATGCGCCAGGGAAGCTGCAGGCGGGGCGACGGGAGCTGGTTTGGCCTGGGCGCGGACAAGCTGGGATTGCAGACCAAGGCCCACGACCAGGCCCGCCAGCGCCATCAATTTACAGATGCTCTGCAACCCGCCATCCCCGTTTCTACCGGCAGGCCGCATTCGACTTCGCCATCGAAGCGCGGCCTGCTAAGGAGTTACTTCTTGTTGCTGCACCTCCAGCTGATCGAGCACGTCGAAGTCAGCATAGAGGTCATGATTCTTGTCCAGTGCCTGCAGATCGCCCACCGCAGAGCCGGGCTGGGCGGTCACGTTCATCTCCCAGGAGGTCACCGCGCTCGGGCTGTTATTCAGGCTTTGCCCGCCGTAGAACAGGCTGACGCCCACGAAGAACAGCGCTGCCAGCGAGCCAGACAGCGCCGGTTTGCGCAGCCAGGCCAGCCAGCTCTTAGCCGGCGCTGTGGCCATTTCCTCGCGCAGGCGGGCATAGAGCCGCGTTTCGAAATAGGGTGAGGGTTCAGGCGCCTGCCACTCGTCGAGCAGCGCCAGGGTGCGGCGCAGATTTTCCAGCTGGGTCGCGCACTGCGTGCACTGGCGCAGGTGGGCCTGCGTCTCAGCCGATGCGGCAGCGACCCCGCTGGCCACATCGGGCAGAAATTCACGTACTCCGTTGCAGTTCATATTCGCCAACCTAAACAAAGTCTTTCAGCTTCTCGCGCAAACTCTCGTAGGCGCGAAACAAAAGCGATTTGGTCGCGGATTCACTCAGGTGCAGCACTTCCGCGATCTGCCGGTAATCCATGCCCTGGTACTTATGCATGACCACCGCCATGCGCTGCCGCTCCGGCAAAGCCTGCACATGGCTGCGAATGGCCGCCAGCCGTTCCCGCCGCAGAATGTTCTCCTCCACGGTGGGCGTGCCGTCGGGCAAATCCGGCGTCAGCCCAGTTTCCGCGTCGGGAACATCCAGGCTCACGCTGACCTCCGGCCGCTCGTGGCGCGTATCGCGCGCGTGATTCACCGCCAGGTTGGTCGCAATGCGATACAGCCAGGTGGTGAACTTGGCGTTGGCCGTGTAGGTCTCGCGCGAGCGATAGACGCGCAGAAAAACTTCCTGCGCCAGGTCTTCCGCTGCCGCCTGGTTGCGCGCCATGCGATACATGAAGCTCAGCATCGGCCGGCGATATTTCTGCACCAGATAGGCGAAAGCCTGCTCGTCTCCCGTCCTGACCCGCAGCATGACCTCGGCGTCGGTCAGACCTTCGAGCATGCTGGGCGTTGCCACCGAGGGAACAGCACTGCGGCGGTCTAACCTCGCCGTGCCAGGCATTTGCGGCGCCATGGCAACGCTGGTCACACTAGTCGAAACCCGTTCCCCAGCAGAAAGTTGCGGCGAAATTTCGCTCTTGGAGGGGCCCGGGCCGTTGCCTTTAGCCGGGGCCGGCTGGG
>DASSQB010000340.1:0-7512 GCA_035702725.1 Terriglobales bacterium
CACGGCGACCAGCACACCCACCACGGCCACGGCGCGGCGCAGCGGTAGCGGGCGCATGTAGTAGTAGGAAGCGCAGGCCATCATCCAGCCCAGCGCGGACGCTACCGAGCCAACTTCGGTAATCGGCACCAGGATGGCTTCCCCGGCCAGCATGATGGCCGCGGTCGCAATTCCTACCCAGACGACCGCCACCGCCGGAGTTTGATTTCTGGGATGCACCTGCCCCAGGCGCGGTTCTACCATGCTCCGGCGTCCCAGCGCGAACAACAGGCGGCTGGCGGCGACGAAGTTCCCGTTGAACACCTTGAACAGCGAGAGCAATGCCGCGCTCAGAATCACGCTGACAATCCAGCGCGCATGCAGCGCCCGCTCAAACGCCACTGCCGTAGAGAATGCGCCGCTGGGCAGTTTTTGCCAGGGCGAGGCCCAGGCCACGGCAGCAATCACAATGATGTAGAAAAAAGCGCCCACCACAATCGCCATCACAATTGCCCGAAAGTATCCGGCGGAGCGAAATTGCGGGCTGGCCTCTTCGGCGCACTTGGCCACCGACTCGAAGCCGGTCATGAAGTAGGGCACGATCTGCAGCACCAGCAGCACCGAGATGAATGGCGTGTGGCTAAAGAGCGGCGGAAAGTTATGCGGCGAACCGTGGGCGGCGCCAAAGGAAACGAAAATCACGAACAGCGCCAGCACTCCAAATGTGGTCCAGTTCTGGAAAATGGCGCTCAGGCGGATGCCGCGGTAGTTTAAAGCCGTGAGCAGGGCGGTCAACCCCAAGCCCAGCGCCAGGTGCGGCAGGTACACCGGCTTGCCGGCAACCCGATAAATTTCAAACGAATCCAGGCGCGGAAAAATGAAGGCGGCGATGCGGCCCAGGGCCACCGCCTCCCAGGGGCAGACGATGAAGTAGGCCAGAAACATCATCCAGCCGGTGGCGTAACTGACTTGCTGAGGAAAGACTTTGGCGGTGTAAGCGATTTCGCCGGCGGCGTCGGGCATGGCCGCCACCAGTTGCCCGTAGATGTAGCCGATCGGCAGCAGCAGAGCGCCGCCTATGGCGAAGCCGAGCACCCCGCCCAGAGGGCCGCCGCGGCCCAGCCAGTCGTCCATCACCACCAGCCAGCCCACGCCCACCATGGTGCCCCAGCCCAGCGTGAAGTAGTCCACCACGCGCAGTTTGCGGGCCAGATGGGTCATGGGGGCTCAACAGTAGCAGAATCGCCAGGGGATTTCGAATGCCCGCCATCTGGCTGAATGTTAATCACTTAGCCAGCTTTGTAGACTCGCCCGCCATCGTGCATCTTTCTCCGCCCCTCGCCCGTATATCCGGGTAGCATGAGCGCCACAGCCAATTGCTTCATGAACGCGATGGAATCCGAGCCTAGCGCTATTGCCCACGGTCTCCGCCGGCGGGATCCGGACTTACTGGATCGCCTCATTGAGCAATATCAGCACCGGCTGCTGCGCTACCTGGTTTACCTGGCCGGAAATCGTGACCTGGCCGAGGACCTCTTCCAGGAAACTTGGATTCGCGTGCTGGAACGCGGCCACCAGTACGATGGCAAGCACGAATTCGCCACCTGGCTTTACGCCGTGGCAAGGAACTTGACGATTGACTATTTGCGAAAGAAGAGTCCCTTAAGCCTGGACGGACTCATGGAAGACGAAGAGCGCGCACCTGTGGAGCCGGCCGACACCCGGCCCCTGGCCTGGGAAATTGTGCAGCAGCGCGAGCAAGCCGAGCGCGTCAGCGCGGTACTGGTCAGCATTCCGGCGGAATGCCGCGAGACACTGGTGTTGCGTTTTCAGGAAGGACTGGCCCTGGACGAGATTGCCAGGGTGACCGGCGCGCCCTTGGGCACGGTGAAGTCACGGCTCTATCGCGGACTGAATATGTTAATGATGCGGCTGAAAGGAGCTCAGGCATGACCCGGAACGCACATGATGAGGCCCGCGAATTGATCGCTCTGGGCGACGGTCTCTCCCCGGTGCAGCAGGCCTGGCTGCGCTCCCACCTCGATGAATGCGAAGCCTGCCGCGATTATGGAGAAGCGGCAAAAGAGATGGTGCGTGCTCTTCGTTCCTTGCCACTGGCCGCGGATTCCCGCCTGGTGCGGGCCACCCAGATGCGCGTCCGCTTCCACGCCGACCGGCTGCGCGAGGCGCGGCAACGGATGTGGCTGGTAGGCATGGCCTGCTTGGGCGTGGGCCTTTCGGCCACGCTGACCGTCCCACTTTTATGGGGACTCTTTGCCCGGCTGGGCCAGTGGGCTGGAGTCTCAACTCTGGTGTGGCAAGCGGGCTTCATCTTTTTCTCCATCGCGCCGGCGCTGGTCGTGAGCGTGTTGCTACTGGCCCGCGGCATTCATTGGACGGACGACCACGAACGGCCGCGGCAAGGGCGACAGGAAAGCTGACAAACGTATGCTGGCAACCAACGAAACTCCAAGTGGATTTAGAGCGGAACTCAAGATTATTCCGAGTTGGGCGTGGGTTCTCGCGGCTATCGCCTTTCTCGCTGCCCAGTGGTATTTCAATATTCCGCTGGCTCACCAGGCGAGCCCTCCGCCGGCATGGGCGCGGCCCCTGCTCGGCATTCTGGCGGGCATTGGCGGAGTCGCTTTTCTGGCTCTCATCGGGTATGTGAATCGCGATGCCAAACGCCGCGGCATGAGCCCCGCTCTGTGGACGATTGTGGTCCTCATTATTCCCAACGCCCTGGGTTTCATTCTTTACTTCATTCTGCGTCAGCCGTTGCGCAGCGCATGCCCGCAATGCGGCTACTTCGCGCAGAGCGGTTTCAACTTCTGCCCTCGCTGTAGCTGCAAGCTGAGCCCGAGTTGCCCCCAGTGTCAGCGTGTGGTTAGCGCAAGCGACATCTACTGCCCGTACTGCGGGTCTGCCCTGCGCAATCAGGCGGCTCCGGTTTCCAGCCCCCCCACCGGGACTCCTGGCTGATGGTCCCAGCTTATGCCTCGCCGCGTTACTCTTCGCGCAGCAGGACCATGGGATCAATGGCCAGTGCGCGTTGCGCCGGAACCCAGGTGGCCGCCAGCCCCAGCAGCGCCATCGCCAGAACGCAGCCGACCAGCACCAGCGGATCGCGAGGTGTTGCCTGGTACACGATGAACGCCAGCACCCGGCTGGCGAGAATCCCCACCAGTAATCCTGTTGCTGAACCGATAGCCAGCAACCGGACAGCCCGTCCTAACGCCGCCTGCAATACTTCTTTGCGCTGCGCCCCCAGAGCGATGCGGATTCCCAGCTCCCGCTTCCGCTTGCTCACCGAGTACGCCGCCATGCCGAAAACGCCAACGATCGACAGCAAAGCGCCCATTATGCCTAACACGCCCAGCGAGAATGTGGCCATGCGCGGAGCAAACATGGCGCCGCTCATTTCGCTGTTCCAGGTCTGGATAAAGGCAGCCAGCCCATAGTCCAGGTTCCGCAGTTTGGCCCTGATGTCCGCCGCCAGTTGCTGCGGGTCGCGGTTCGACCGCACCACCAGCCAGGCGTTGCTGGAGGGCAACTGCAGAATGGGGAGAAACACCGCGAGCTGAGGACTTTCCGCCAGGTCGGCTGTGTATTTTCCATCTTCGACGATGCCCACCACCTGGATGCGCGCGCCGTCGCGCAACTTGAAGTAGCCGCCGAGGGCCCTGGCCGGCGAGCCAAATATTTTGCGCGCGAACACCTGGTTGATGATAGCCACGTGTGGAGCATTTTTATCGTCATGCCAGCTGAAACTCCGGCCCGAGAGCAGCGCGGTGCCGGCGGCCTGCAAGTACCCCGGAGATATGGCGTACCGGATTGTCTCCGCGGCGGCATTGGAAGCCCGAAAATCCGAGGTTCGGTCGGTAAAGACACCCGTTTTATCCCAGCCCATATGCAAGGGCGGATATTCCCCCACCAGGCCCACGGAGGCAACGCCGGGAATCGCCGCAGTCGCATCCATCATGCGCTTTTGCATCGCCGGAACTTCATTGTCGGTGTAACCGGCTGTGTGCATATCGGTAGACACCAACATGGCGTTCTGGGGCTCCACCCCGAGGTGGGCATGCAGCGAGCGCAACAGTCCGCGCACCGCCACCAGCGAAGAGGTAACCAGCACCGCGCAGATCGCTATCTGCACTCCCAAGAGCAGATCCCGCACAGTAAACCGCCGGCCCGGCGTGCTCCTTGACCCCGATTTGATGATTTCGTAAGGATCGGTGCGCAGGACCTGGCGCACGGGAACCGCGCCAAAAAGGAGCCCGCTTATCAGGGCCAGCAGTAAGGCCACGACGTAAACGTACGCGTCGGGGCTGACTGGCACGTTGAAGGGAAATTCGGGAAATGGGCGCCACGCGCTCAGCCAGCGCAACAGCATTACGGCACCCCAAAGCCCTATTGCGCCACCGGCAAGAGAGACCAGCAGGGCTTCGGTGAACAGGCCGCGCAAAATGCGCCGGCGGCTCGACCCCAGCGCCAACCGGAGGGCAACTTCGCGGGAACGTTCGGCGGCGCGCGCCGTAAACAGGCTCCCCAGGTTGGCGCAGGCGGCCAGAAGGATTAACCCCGCCAGCAGCATCAATCCCGCGATAAATGCCCGTACCCCAAAGATATCCCAGCCTGGATGCGCTATGGCAAAACTCCCATCGGTCTCCTCTTTCGGATAGTTTTTTAGCAGGTAAGCGCCAATCGGGTTCAGATCGGCAATGGCCTGGGCCGGAGTGACCCCTGGCCTCAGATGTCCCACGACAAAGTCAATCCAGTGATTTCCCCTCGCATTCAGGAGATCATCGGTTTCTTCTTGACTCACGATGGGCACGAAGAAATCGGGAGACCAACCCACAAAAGTCCCCACGAATCCCGGCGGCGTTACTCCAATGATGGTAAAAGGATGCTTGTTGAACTGGACGACACGGCCAACCACGCCAGGATCATCGTGAAAGCGCGTGTGCCAGTAGGCATAGGTGAGCACCACATAGGGAGCGCTATCGGGGCCATGCTCATCGGAGGCGTGGAACAAACGGCCAAGATACGGCTGGATGCCTAGTACATCGAAGTAATTCCCACTGGTATTCCAGCCCCACGACAGGGCAGGGCCCTGGCCCGTATCCAGCGCCGCCTGATCGAAAGCAACCGCTGCCAGGCTTTCAAAACTGCGGTTGCGGTCGCGCAGGTCAAGATAACTGGGATAGGACTCGTTCTGACCATTGGTACGCGAGGGCTCATATAAGCTCTCCGCATGGGGCACGTTCAGGGGACGCAACACAGCATTGAGTGCTCCGAAAACGACGGCATTTGCGCCGATGGCCACAGCCAGCGTCAGCACCGCCGCCACGGTGAAACTCGGGGATTTACGCAACATGCGCAGGGCGAAACGCAGGTCCTGAAGTAAGATCCCCATATTAAAAACCTCCCAGTCCTTCTGCCAGCTCACTCCTCGCGCAGCAGCACCATGGGATCAATGGCCAGCGCGCGTTGTGCCGGAACCCAGGTGGCCGCCAGCCCCAGCAGCGCCATAGCCAGAACACAGCCTGCCAATACCAGCGGGTCACGTGGTGTTGCCTCGTACACGATGAACGCGAGCACCCGGCTGGCGAGAATCCCCACCAGTAATCCTGTTGCTGAACCGATAGCCAGCAACCGGACAGCCCGTCCTAAGGCCGCCCGTAACACTTCCGTGCGCTGCGCGCCCAGCGCGATCCGAATCCCCAACTCCCGCTTCCGCTTGCTCACCGAGTACGCCGCCATGCCAAAGACGCCGATGATGGACAGCAAGGCGCCCATCATGCCCAGCACGCCCAGCGACAGGGTAGCTATGCGCGGAGCAAACAGTGCTCCGCTCATCTCAGTGCTCCAGGTTTGGATGAAGGCAGGCAGCCCGGAGTCCAGACCCCGCAGTTTTGTCCTTATGGCGGCCGCCAGTTGCTGCGGATCCTGGTTCGACCGCAGCACAAGCGAGGTCTCACTCCAGGGCGATTGCAAGAGGGGAAGAAAAATCGCCAACTGGTGACTCTCGGCAAGGTTGGCCGTGTATTTGCCGTTTTCTACAATGCCAACAACCTGGATGCGCGTGCCGTCGCGCAACTTGAAGTATCTGCCGAGTGCCCGGTCCGGGGCGCCAAACACCTTGCGCGCCAGCTCCTCGTTAATCACCGCCACGCGCGGAGCACTCTTGTCGTCATGCCGGGTGAAGGCCCTCCCCGCAAGCAGCGCCGTGCCCGCAGCGCGGAAGTATTCGGGAGAGGCGCTATACCTGACAACTTCCGCGGCGGCATTCGCGGGCCGCAGATCTGAGGTCTGATCGCTGAAGACATTGGTCCGGTTCCAGCCCATGTGTAAGGGCGGATACTGACCTATCAATCCCACCGACGTCACCCCGGGGATTGCCTCCATGGTACGGATCATGCGCTCTTGCATGGGAGGTATTTCGTCGCCGTGGTAGCCGGCCATGGTCAAATCAGTATCCACCAGCATGGCGTTCTGCGGCTCTACCCCGAGTTTGCTGTGCAGTGAGCGCGCCAGTCCGCGCACGGCGACCAGCGAAGAAGTAACCAGCACGGCGCAGATGGCAATTTGTCCGCCCAGCAACAAATCCCGCACTCCGATCCGCCGCCCCGGCGTGCTCCTGGCTCCCGACTTGATGATTTCGTAGGGGTCGGTGCGCAGGATCTGCCGGACGGGAACCGCGCCAAAAAGAAATCCACTTACCAGGGCCAGCAGCAAAGCCACTCCATACACATTGGTGTCCGGGCTCACCGGCACATTGATGGGAAATTCGGGGAAAGGCCGCCATGCGCTCAGCCAGCGCAACAGCAGCAGGCTGGCCCATAGTCCAACGCCGCCTCCCGCCAGTGAAATCAGCACCGCCTCGCTAAACAAGCCGCGCAGAATCCGCATGCGGCTCGATCCCAGGGCGACCCGCAGAGCAACCTCCCGGGAGCGGTCGGCGGCACGCGCCGCAAACAGGCTCCCCAGATTGGCGCACGCCGCCAGCAGAATTAAGCCTGCCAGCAGCATCAGTCCGCCCAGGAACGCCCGCACCGCCCCGCCAAAGACATCGGCGATACCCGGACGCGTCAAGACAAAGCTCAACCGGCTAACTTCTTTGGGGTAGGTTTTTTCCAGGTAGGCGCCAATTGAGTTCAGGTCTGCAACCGCCTGCGCCGGGGTGACTCCCGGCTTTAAATGTCCCATGACCTCGCTTACCCAACGGCTCCCGCGCTCGTTCAACAGATTCTGCCCGTCCAGCTGTTCCTGGTTCACGATGGGCGCAAAGAAATCCGGAGAGAAAGCCACGAAGGTGCCGCGGAACTCAGGGGGAGCTATCCCGATAATGGTAAATGGGTGTTTGTTAAGTTGAACTGTGCGCCCCACCAAACCTCGATCACCCTGAAAATGAGTGTGCCAATACGCGTAGGTGAGCACGAGATACGGCGCACTGTTGGGGCCGTGCTCATCAGCAGCATGAAAAAAACGGCCCAGGTACGGCTGGATTCCCAATACATCGAAGTAATTGCC
>DASSQB010000341.1:0-5857 GCA_035702725.1 Terriglobales bacterium
AACAGGCGGGCAATGAGCAGGGCGCGGCCGATTCCCAGGTAACGCGGAAGGGAGTGCAGCCCGTTACGCACATCAAAATCATAGTCCTGGCAGGCATAGAGCACATCAAATCCGCCCACCCAGAAGGTAACGGCGGCGGTAAGCAGCAGGATGCGGGCATCGAGCGAGCCGCGCACCGCAATCCAGGCAGCGGCCGGAGCCACCCCCAGGGCGAATCCTAGTACCAGGTGCGACCAGCGGGTGAAGCGCTTGGTGTAGGAGTAGAGCAGAACAATGGCCAGCGCCACCGGCGAGAGCAGCAGCGTCAGCCGGTTCAGTTGCGAAGCGGCGAGCACAAACACCGCGCAAGCCACGGTGACAAATGCGCCCACAAATCCGCGGGAGAGGACGCCCGCGGGCAGAGCGCGGGTTTGAGTGCGCGGGTTTACGGCGTCAATTTCGGCATCGGCCAGCCGGTTGAAGGCCATGGCCGCGGAGCGCGCCGCCACCATGGCCACAATGATCCAGCTGAGCTGCCAGGCGGTGGGCCAGCCGCCCGCTGCCAGCATTGCCCCGCAGAGCGCAAATGGAAGCGCAAAGATAGAGTGCTCCCACTTGATCATCTCCAGCGTGGTGCGCAGGTTGTGCAGGACGGGCACGACTACATTGTAGCCGAGGGAAGCGACTAGCTGGCCAGCCAGAGAGCCCGCCAGCTAGTCAGTTTCGTTACTTCTGTTTCTGGGCCACCATCAGTTGGTCGTCCACGCTGAACACGCCGGGCACGGATTTGGCCTGGGTTTCGGCAATCTGCTTGTCCATCTGGCTATCCACCACGCCGGCGAGTGTCACGTGGCCATTGTTGACCACGATGCGGATGGGGGCTTCCGGAACCATGGCGTATTTCTGCATGGCCGGCTGCCCATAGATCGCGCGCGCCAGGCGGATGCGCAGTTCGTCGTCGAAGTTTGAGGTAGGCTGCACCTGGATGTTGTCCACCAAGTCGCGCACGCCCGGGGTGGTTTCCACAATGGCCAAGGCAGAATCGCGACTGGGATAGTCCAGAACGCTGCCGCCCACGGTCGCAACGCCGTTTTGCACGCCCAAGGTCAAATTGTTGAAAACGATACCGTACCCGATGCGGTCGTAACGCAGCTTATTGGCCAGTTCCGACTGCAACTGCTGATCGGAAACGCCGCCCTTGACCTGGATTTCGTTGCGCACGCCCTGGACGTGGTCAATGCGGTGGGCGTGCTTGTCGGCATCCAGCTTGTTAATGAGCAGCGGAACTTCGCCGCTCAGATTAAGCACTCCGTCCTCCGCCGAGGCCTGCACGCCGCTGAACTTGCTGCCTTTGTCCTTCAGCCACTTCTGCATGCTGTTTTGGATCTGCTGGTCGTTTTTCCCGCCCGACTTGGACTTATCCTTGGCCAGCGCAGGTAAGCAAAGGGCGCAGACTAGCACCACCGCTGGAAACCAAGCTATCTTTCTCATGGTCTTTCTCCTCTTGCCTCCGTATTTCTTGTGATCCGAACCTCTACCCCTGTTTAGATGAGAATTAAACGCTATGGATTTGTCCCGCTTTAGTGCCGGTTTCGGGATTTTGGCGTAGGTGTTTCGAAAAGGAGCGTTCCCCAATTAGGCCTCTTGAGAGTCTGCATTCTGACGCAGCTCTCGGACAGCGGCTCCTAAGGCAGCACAGGTCGAGACCTGCTGCCGGCAAACCGATGCTACTTCTTCCGCCGTCGAATGCTGACGTCAAAGCTGACCACCCCGTTCTGATCGCGCAAGGCAATGAGAGAGATGTTGCGCGTCAGGTAGTACTCCGCCTGGATGATCTGCTGCTGGGCCTGAGAGACGTTGGTGATGTAGGTAAGGGTAAGGGTATTGGAGATTTGCTGCTCGATGGTGACGCGGGTCCAGCTAGGGTTGTTCTCGGCGCCGCCGGCTTCGGGGTCAATCTTGACCCGGCTGACGCCAAAGATTTTTTCCAGGCGGTTGTTGTTGGCGCTGTTCAGAGCTTCGTTGAGGATGGCATTGGAAGCCGTGCGCGTGTAGGTGGTGTCCTGTTGCTGCAGCGCGGCGGATTCCTCTCGAGTGCGCCCCATGGCCAGCAAAGCAATAATGTCGGCCGTGGGCAAAGGCGGTTCCGAGCTGTAGGTGGCGTTCAGCTTATCAATCTGCCCGTGGAAGCCGAGAGTAATGTCGTAATCGCGCACCCGGGCGCTGGCCTCCAGGTCGAGCACCGGCTCAATGCGCACCGGGTTGCTGAAGGTGACGTCGCCGCGCTCCAGGTGATAGCGGGTGCCGCTGAAATTCACGTCGCCGCGGGCTATGTCCACCCGGCCCAGAACCACGGGCTTGGCGGCGGTGCCGCGCAACCGCAGGTCGGCATCGCCGGCAATGCGGGCAATCGCCGTCTGCACATCCAGTTCGGGCGTCGTGGTGACGTGCACGTCCAGCCGCAAGTTATTGAGCGGCGATTGCGGATTGGGCAGCGTGGCGGGGGCGCGCGCGTGCGCCAGATAGCTGGCGAAATCAAAATTGCGCGCCAGCTGAAAGCGCGTCACCAGAATGTCGCCGGAAAGCGTGGAGCGGTTGAGGCCACCCACCAGGTGCAGGTTCACGTTGGCCGTGGTGCTCATGCCCGGCGGATAGCGTAGACGGATGTCCTTGCCGTCGGCCGTCAGGTCGAAATTCAGGGTCCGGTTGTAGGTAATAAATCCACCCAGGTTCAGCAGGCCGCCACCGGTTTGGGCGGTCAGCTTCTGCACCCGCAGGCGGTCCTGGTTGAACACCAGCGTGCCATTGATATTGCTCAGCCCGCTGGGCAGGTCAATGTTGGCCAGCGAACCATTGGTAATCTGCACCCGCCCGCGCAGGTCGGGATCAGCCGTGGTGCCGCCCATGCGCAGCGCCACTGTCATCATGCCCGAAGACATGTAATCCGGGTTCAGGGTTTGCACAATCTTCAGGTTGACGGTGCCGTTGGCGCGCAGGTTAAGGACGCCGGGCGGCGACAATTGGGCCGTGCCCGTGGCCTCAAAGTCCGTGCCGTCGCCCACCAGGTGGAAGCGCTGCAGGGTCAGCGTGCGCTGCACCAGGGTGAATTGCAGCGGCCCGCTGTTCTGGATTTTCAAATTTTCAATGTTGGCGCGGAACTCGGCCACGTCACCCCGCACTTCCAGGTCGCGCGGACGGAGCAGCGGCCCGCTGACCGCAATGGTGCCGGCGCTGGAAGAGTGCCCGCTGATGCGGCCGCGCAGATACGCCTGCAACAGGGGATCCACATCCAGGCGTGAAAAGCGCAGCGACGCCTGTGTGGGGAAATCACCCTGCAGGCGCAGATTTCCATCCAGGTCCAGGCTGGCTTGCTTGAACTGCGACCTGCCCACCAGGTATGTGTGGCTGTCTCGTGTGGTGGCAGTAAGAGTGAAATCGCCTTCGGGTTCGCCGTCGAACACCAGGCGGCGCAGACGCAATGTGCCGTTAATAACCGGGGCCTGCCGCGTTCCGGAGCCCTGGGCGGCGAAGTTCATGAGGCCGGCTACATACAGGCGGCTGCCTTGCAAGCTGGAGAATTTGGCCAAATCGAACTCGCCGCCTTGCAGATTGAACTGAAATTGCGCGGAGCGGAAATCGTATCCTGCCGTGCCCGTGATCCGAGCCGGCCCCTGGGTAAGAATCACGTTCTGGAGCTGAGCCTGGCTGCCCGCAAAATGCAAATCCGCGCTCAGGCTATCGAACTTCCTTGCTCCATAAGCTGGATGGCTGATCTGGATCGAGCCTTGACCACGAGGTGTTTGCCAGCTTCCGTCGGCGCGCACAGTAGCATCCGTCTGCCCACTCAGGGGATAGTTGTATCCAGCCAAAGCCACAACATCGGCAAGTTCGCCTCGATGCAAACGCAACTGAGCGGAGAGCGGGCTGGCTGCGACCACGCGATAATTTTTTAAGCCAATGCTGCCGTCGAAATCCAGCTCCGCCGGCCCGCGGCGCAGCTGGCCGTGACGCAACACCAAATTCGAGGACGCAAGTTGCAGGTCGGTGCTCAGCAGGTCCCAGTGAATCTGGCGGGGAGCTTGGGATGCTTGCGCTCCATGCGCTGCAGGCCGCAACTCGGTATCAAAGTCAGTGATCTGCAGGTGGCCGCTGAAAGTCGGAGCACCGATCCGGCCGGCCACCGTGCCGTTGAATGTGGCCTTTCCATGCACCACCAGTGGAATGTGCCTTGGACCCTGAAACACCGCCAGAATGGGCTGCAGCTCGGCCATATTGCTGGTAGTGAGGTTTAGGCTCAGGTTGGCCGACGAACCCAGCGTGCCACTCGCCATCAAGCTGCCCGCCGGACCGGCTGCATCCAGACGAGAAAAAGTCAGCAGATGCCGGGAGCCGCTGTAGCTGGCCTGCAGTTGCCCGTTTAGCGGCTTTTCGTTCGCCTGGCGCCGGGAGGGCGGCACGACCACAAAGCTCATTTTGGCGTCCGCATTTTCCGGGGAACCCTGCCATGTGGCCTGCACCGTGCCCGTCGCGTTTCCGGATAAGCGCAACCGGCCCACGGGAAACGAGCGCGTGGAAACGCTCTCCGCCAGCTGCGCCACAGAGATGCCATCCAGCCGCAAATGCGCCATGCCCCGCTGTTCGCGCGGAGGAGTCGGCAAACGATGATGCTGCGGAGACCGCAATGTGGGCTCCACTCGGCTCACAACTTCCAGGTCGCCGCTCAGCTTGCCGCTCAGCGCATGGCCGGATATGCCGGAAAGAGCAAAGCGCTCGTTGCTGAGGAAATAATCTGCCGAAAAGCTGGCGTGGTGCAGAACGCCCGAGGGTGCAGTGAGGTTCACATCATCCGCACTCACCCGCCCATTGGCCTCGTAATTGCCCAGTTCGTAACCGGCGCGTCCTTGCACCTCGGCTGTGCCGCCGCGCAGTTCCTTGCGCCGCACAATGGCGCCCAGTTCCGCCAGGTCCACCGTGCCCTGGTAGGCAGCGGTAATGGTCGGTTTGCTGAAATTATCCAGGTGCCCGCTGGCCGTGAGGTGCGATTTGCCTGAGGTCCAGTTCAGCGACTTCACCTGCGCCGAAGTGGGCCAGAGAGTGAACTCCATGTCGGCGGCGGAGGCGAATGGGCGCATGTCCTGAAAATGAGTATCCAGCTTGCCTACGCGCAGCTTGCCCTGGTAGTGGCGGGGATTAAAAGCGTAGTCCATGCTGGCCACAAGGTCGTCCGCGGTGAGATCGAGGGGAAGGCTGCGGTCATTCAGTACCAGCTCACCCTGGCGCACATCGAGCCGCTGCACCGCCAAGCGAAACAGTTCTTCCACGTCAGCTTGCAGGGTTGGCGGCTTGACGCTGGGTTGCGGCTGATTCGTGGTGCCGTCGGCATAGGACACCAGGTGGATGACGGGGTGTTCCACGCCCAGGTAGCTCAGGGCCACGCGCTGGCTGAAGATCGAAGCAATGCGCATGCGCACTTCGACGCGATCAGCATGGAAAAACGGCCGCTCTCCCGCTGCCTCCTTGCCGTGAATGGTCAAGTTGCGCGCTTCAAAGCGCAGTTGAGAGAGGTTCCACTGAAAAGCGCCGAGTTCCACCCGCCCGCCGGTGGAACGCTGCAGTTGCGCAACTACCCGAGCGCGCACCAGCTCCTGGAACCGCGGACTGGAGAAATACCATCCTGCCAGCAGGAACGCCAGCAGTATAAGAATGCCGACGATGGCGGGAAGCAGAACGCGATTGCGCGGCCGCCCCCCGTTGCCTCCGGCTGTGCCCGCACGGCTATTGGCGCCCGCGCTCATCGCTGGCTGACTCCGGATTCGGCGGCGGCTCCCATGCGGATGTCGCTTTGCGAACGCAAGTCGTGCAGCCAGGATGCCAGCAG
>DASSQB010000342.1:0-2071 GCA_035702725.1 Terriglobales bacterium
CGGCCTGTATGAAGCGTTGAAGTGCGGCGTGATCAGCAATGCGGAAATTTTCACCCGCCTGGAAGAAGGCCGCGATCCCATTCTGCAGCGCGATATTCCCGCGCTGGAGTGGCTGATTACCGAAACCGTGAGAGTCAAAGCTGCCATCGTTACCCTGGACGAGAAGGAAGGCGACCTGCGGCGCGTGCTCAACTTCGGCCACACCATCGGTCACGCGCTAGAGGCTGAAACCGGCTACAAGCAGTTTCTGCACGGGGAAGCCGTGGCCTGGGGCATGGTGGCTTCCGCCATGATTGCCGCCGCCATGCAGAAGACCGACTCCGACACCGCCCGCCGCATCATCTCCACCGTTTTGGCCTTGGCTACGCTGCCTCGCGTAGAGCCGCGCGGCAAGCGCGTTTTCCGCCGCCTGAAAAACGATAAGAAGACCATGAATGGCGTGGTTCACTTCGTGCTCCCCACCCGCATCGGGGCGGCGGAAATTGTCAGCGAGGTGCCCGACAGCGCCGTGGTACAGGCCATCGAAGAATTGCGTTATCTCTCTCGCGCCTGAACCAGCCTTGACCCAGACCACAAAACCCGCGGTTAGGGGTGCAGCTCCGGAAGGCGCTGGCGATGTGCCGACCGCGGCTGCGGCCGTGCGCGACATGTTCAGCTCCATCGCACCCTGCTACGACCTGCTCAACCACCTGCTTTCCTTCAATGTGGACCGCCTGTGGTGGCGGCGCACGGCTCGGGCCTTTGCCCACATTTTGATTCGCAGCGACGCCCGCGTTCTCGACCTGTGCTGCGGCACCGGCGACATGGCCTTTGCTTTGCGCCGGCAGGCAGGCCAGGCCCGGCCGCTCATTTTGGGCGCGGACTTTTCCCATCCCATGCTGCAGCGTGCGGCGCGAAAATCAGCAGGAACTTCTCTGTGCTGGGTGGAAGCGGACGCCCTGCGCCTGCCCCTGCCGGACGCTTCGCTGGACCTAGTGACCGCAGCGTTCGGTTTTCGCAATTTGGCGGATTACGATGCCGGCCTGCGTGAGATTGCCCGCGTCCTACGCCCGGGCGGCGAAGCAGGGATTCTCGATTTCGGGGAGCCGCAGGGCTTTATAGGCTCTATCTACCGACTCTACTTCCGTCACATTCTGCCCAAGATTGGAACCGTCATATCCGGAGTGGAGGGACCATATCAGTATCTGCCGGCTTCGGTGGAACGTTTTCCCGCACCTGAGCAGATGCTGGAGCGCATGCGCGCCGCCGGCTTTCGGGAAGCTTCCTGGGCGCCCTGCACGTTCGGCATCGCCGGCCTCTACCGCGCGCGCAAATAGCGGGGAAGCGCGTGGCTCCCTAAACTGGAATTTCCTTTCTTGAGGTCTCGGTTAGACGTTGGCCGAGCGCAAGTCGCGCAGGCTAAACACGAGAACTAACAGGAATACAACCAGCATAGCGGGCAATATCAGCCAGGTTGAAGTGGCGCCAACATAGCTCACGGGATCCCAGCCGACCAAGCCTGTGCCCAAACGTTCGGCCATCCGGTGCAGTTCTATTTCCTCTCTCATCGTGACTATGACCGCCAAACAAGACAAGGCAACAAAAGCGCCTACAGATCCTCGCAGGGCGCCCTTCAGAAGAGCTCCGGCTTGGGTGTGGGTTTTCTTCAGCAGAAGGGTAAGAGCCAGAGCCACGCCCAGCGCACAAAAAGTTGCGGCGCCGAAATAAAAAGATCTCTCCACGGCCACTTGCGGGCTGACCCGGCCATGTAACAGGGTTAGGGCGAGCCAGAAGCCGAAGATTTCTCCGCCCACCGCCGTGCTGGGAACAAGAAGAAAAAACGAGGCTGCCCGGCGGGTCCGGCGAAAGGGGAGCAACCCCACTCCCAGTAAGGCGCCCAGGAGGAGAGCGAGGGCGCCGCCGGCAATGAAAACGAAAGCTACCATGCTGCCTCACGATGCCGAGCGGACAGACGACTCGGCAGCCAGGGCCCTCTGCAGCTCAGTTCTGAAGCTGTCTTCCAGCGCCTGCTCGATGGTGAACTGTATCACTTGCTCATAGTCGCTGCCCAGAAAAGAGCGCAGCCGGGAGG
>DASSQB010000343.1:0-14661 GCA_035702725.1 Terriglobales bacterium
GATAGCTCACCCGAAGCCCACCTTGAGATTGTCTGCGACTTCGATGACCCCGCCCACCTGAAGTTAATGAAGTGGAAAGATGGAAAGGCCGACATTGCGCCCTATTTTGATGACAATGGCCGGCGTGTTCAGCCGGGCAAGATATATTCTGCCATTCGGAAAGCAGTCGTTTTGCCCAATTACCCGATCCCCTATAGGTCGACAAGGGCGCTGTTTGAAATTGTTAAGTCCATGTTCGAGCAGCAAGCGGAATTACCCGAGCCCACTAGCTCACTCCTAACTCATTGGGCTTTCCTGTCGTGGTTTGCGGATGTCCTGCCCTTAGCACCCACTCTGGTGATAACCGGAAATGAATATCAGGCAGATTTGCTCCTCAGAGCACTATCGTCCGTGTGCCGCTACCCCATTATGCTCGCCGGCATAAACCCCGGCATGCTGCGGATGCTGCCCACCGATAGCCTGGTTCCTACCCTGCTGATTTACGAGACGCGGTTGACAGCAGGCACGGTATCTCTGTTGCACTCGTCCAGAGCCCCGGGTTATTTCGTCCCCGGACGGGGCCGGGTACAGGACTTGTATTGCCCCAAGGCTATTTATGTCGGAGAGGAGGCGGATGAGCAAGATCTCGGTGCGAGTGCCGTCTATGTCAGCCTCCCGCCGAGCCGTGCGGGGACTCTGAAGTCTTTTCTGCCACGGAAGATTGTTTCTGATTATCAGAATAGGTTGCTGGCGTACCGGGTAAGAAATTACTACAAAGTCCGGGACTCGGAGTTTGAACTTCCGACGCATTTTGCCCCCAGTATTGCGGCCACAGTTCAGGTCCTTGCGGCGGTGATTGTCGATGACGATGACCTCAAGCAAGGGGTTATTCCCTTGCTGTCCTCTGCCGACGCGCAATTGCGGGAGGCGCGCCGAAACAGCTTGGAATCCTTCGTGATCGAGGCTGCCCTTAGCTTCTGTCATGAGCCGGACAGGCAACAGGTATTTGTGCGTGAAATTGCGCAAAGAGTGAATCACGTCTACAAGAACATGGGTGAGCGCTTGCAGGTAAGCGACGAAAAGGTGGGCCATGCCTTGAAACGCCTGGGACTGTTTACCCGACGCTTGGGAAATAAGGGAAGGGGATTGGAGCTGGCAAACGATATCCGATTGCTGATTCATGAGCTGGCTCGCCTCCACCAGGGAGAGGCGCTTTTTCCTGTCCACCCCGACTGCGCTTACTGTCAAACCTTCCCGCGGCAGGCAACTGAAACTAGGTAAGTTGTGAAGGTTGTGAAGGTTGTGAATGATTTTTCGGGCCGAATCCAGGTGGGTATTGCGTGTGCCGGTCCGCAAATTTGTGAAGTCGGATTCCACCTGAGTTCGGTGCTCCCTCAGGTTCACAAGGCAATCAGAGTTGGCTATCACCTTCGGTGATTGCTTCTGTAGTTGTTCTTAAAAGGGAAAACTTCTTTTCCGAAGCCGGCCGGCGCAGGGGCGGGTTGCCCGCATCTCGGGGCGGTCTTGGCTTGCTTGCCCCTGGGCTATCTTCGCCGAGCTCCAGGAATTCCTGCCGCCAGAGCCGGTTCGCAGGTAAGGTGGTGGGTTGTACACGCTGCCATCCCACAGCGGCTCAGCATCGCCACCATCACCCACCATCGGCACGGTCGGCCTCGAAGGGGTA
The DNA here is from genome assembly GCA_035702725.1 of Terriglobales bacterium. Taxonomy (GTDB): domain Bacteria; phylum Acidobacteriota; class Terriglobia; order Terriglobales; family Acidobacteriaceae; genus JAICWP01. Next base: position 1,664 of record DASSQB010000343.1, read on the forward strand.
AATGCTGTCGTGATCGGTGGTGGCGGCGAATATGAGCTTGTGCACGCCTTTGTGGGGCACGTGAACCTCGGGAGGATAAAGCGGCTGGATGTAAATGTAGCCATCCACGAGGTTTCGCCCAAATTGCTGCAAACATGTGCAAATCTTTGCAGCCTCAGCTGTGAGGGCACAAACTTACACACCTCAGGAAGGCCCCAATTCAACCTACTTCTAGGTATCGAGCTAGTGGCAGTCCACTTGCGATATAGCTCCGTGGTGAGATGTGCAGCTTGGGCATCCAACGGGACAATGCATGAAGGCAATCGCAGTCAAAAGAGGACAATGCCGAGCCCGGCCGGCCGGCTTTCAGGCCATGGGGATAGTGCGCTGCAAGGGAGGGTGTGGGGAAGAGTTTTTCATTGCTCACCGCATTACGGTGGCTGACCCGACTGCTGCTGAGAGGCAGGCAAATTGGCTGACGGTGATGCTTACCGCCCAGCACCAGCAACAGCAACTCCACCCTGACAGCATCGAGCTCCCGGATTGATTGCCACCAGGCCCTGCCAGCTGCACGGAGTTGGAACTGGGAAGAACCCACATGGAAGGGGAACGCGCTGCCTTCAAGGCTCTCGTACGCTTAAGCCGGCATTTACCTGCTTCCTACACGGTAGGTTACGCCGCCGCTGACTCGAAAGTGGCCCTCGCTCATACCCGCGAGGTAGGGTCGAATGTAGTCTCCTACCGCCCGTACAGCAAAGTGATGCGCGATGTGAAAGTCAACTCCGCCGCCACCACCCACGGCAAAGTTGGTCTCACCGCCAGCAAGGGTCGAGGTTGGCGCCCCGTTCGTTAGCTCCGCATCTTCCACCTTGAGGCGCGCGCCGCCAAGTAGCGCGCGGGCGAACGGTTGCAGCCGGCCGCTCCTGCGCATGGTGAGCTGGGGCCCAGCCATGAACGTGTAGAAGCGGATGCGGTTGCGCAGAATGTCGGTCCTGCCCGGAACTTGGAGAAGCACGAAGCTTTTGGTCACGTAGCTGCCGCTGAAATCAACTACCCCACCCAGCCACATGTTCCTGTTTTCCTGCAAGGATGCATTCCATCCCTTCAGACTTAAATGGGATCCCAGGGACAGCGGTTGCACGCCCAGCAATTGCGTGGCAGAGTTCAGCGAGGCTTGGGCGACACCAGTGCTGAAGCGTGTGTATTGGAACCCGCCAAACACTTCCCACTGAGGATTGTCCTGAGCAACGGCACCAGCGGCAACAAAAAGGATCGAAAGAAGAACCCATCCAAGCTTCATCGAACACCCCAAGCCTGTCGGCTGGCTGCTTTCGCCGGATGAAGGGCACGATTGTTGCAACCTGTAGAGTCGAAGGTCAAGTAAACAGTAAAAGGTCTTGCACCTCTTCGGCACAGACCTGCTCCCACCCGCCCGGTACAGTACTTTGGCAACCGATGACGGTATTTCGTCACAAGGTCTGTGGCTCGCACCGCCGGCAAATTTCTTTTAAGCCTTCTCACCCCGTTGCCCTGTGACTCGGCACAGGGCTGGATTCCGACCCCGGTTGGCACGCGAGACATCTCGCAACTTACGCCGTCGTATTGGACCATCATTTGGCGAACAGACGCAATCAGCCGGCGGCGCAAGCGCCAGCAATAGGGTAGCAGGGGTTTCAGGCCGTGAGGCCCGAATTGTCCGCGCGCCTTCGGTGATTATGGGTTAGCATCGCAACAGCCCGTCCCACGGGCTTTACATTTCAGCCTGACAGGACAGGTTGCTTCACGCTTGCGGCGCAGACAAGCACCACCGAAGTCCACGGACGCATCAGATAGCATGACCATGGGAGTTCCTCGCAACCAGAGCTGGCCTCTGGCCCTGGCTTTTGTTTTTGCCCTGCTCGTGCTCAGCCTGGCGCCGGGGAGCGGCGATGGCAAGGTCAGGGTCACCACCTATCACAACAACCCTGCGCGCCAGGGCAGCAACATTCTGGAGACCATTCTCCGGCCCGAGAATGTGAATCGGCGCCAATTCGGTAAGATTTTCGTCCACCCGGTGGACGGCTACATCTTCACCCAGCCGCTTTATCTTCCTGATATTCGCGTGCCCCACAAGGGCGTGCACAACGTCATATTTGTGGCCACCGAGCACGACAGCGTTTACGCTTTCGATGCCGACCGCGCGGATGGCGTAAATGCCGAACCCTTGTGGCAGACCAGCTTCGCCGATCCCGCTGCGGGCATCAGGCCGGCGCCTGCCCAGGATGTGAACGAATACGGGTGTTCTGACATTGTTCCCGAGGTCGGCATCACTGGTACTCCCGTGATTGACGCCGTGAAGGGCATTCTCTACGTGGTCAGCAAGACGGAAGAAAACGGCCAGATCGTACAGCGCCTGCATGCGCTCGATGTACACACTGGGGGGGAGCGTCTGGGCGGGCCGGTCGTGATTTCTGCCGCCGTGCCCGGCACCGGCGCGGCTTCTTCCGGCGGCATCTCGCGCTTTGACCCCTTGCGCGAACACCAGCGCGCCGGCTTGCTGCTGCAGGATGGCAAAGTTTACATCGCCTGGGCTTCCCATTGCGATGGCTGGCCGTACCACGGCTGGCTCATGGCCTACGATGCCCGCACTCTGCGCCAGATTGCCGCCTGGAACGCTACCCCCAACGGCGTGGGGGGCGGCATCTGGCAATCGGGCGCGGCCCCCGCTGGCGACGGCAAGGACACTTATTTCGCTACCGGCAATGGCGTTTTCGACGCCGCTCCCAGCGGCGGCCTGAACTTCGGCAATAGTGTGGTGCGCCTGGGGATGCGCGACGGCCGCAATTTCTCGGTAGTGGATTATTTCACGCCCTACGACCAGGAATCGCTGAACGCCAGCGACGTCGAGCCCGGCTCAGGGGGCGTGATGCTTCTGCCCCGGCTAAGTGCCCTGGGAGGCAAGCAACTGGTGGCGGTAACCGGCAAATCCGGCACTATCTATCTGCTGGACGCGGCTCACATGGGGAAGTTTGACCCCGCCGGCGACGGTGGCATTGTGCAATCCATTCCTCTGGCCAGCGCCGGCGTCTGGGGCACCCCGGCGTGGTGGAACGGCACGCTTTACGTGGGCGGCACCTGGGACACGCTGAAGGCTTTCAAGTTCGATCCGCAGAACAGCGGCTTCGCTGTGGTCCCGGAATCGCAATCTTCCACGACGTTTCAGTTCCCTGGGCCCACACCCTCTGTTTCCGCCAACGGCAACCGCAACGGCATCGTCTGGATTATCCAGGCGGATGGGTACGTGGATGGCAGCCCCGAGATTCTGCGCGCCTATGACGCCAGCGACCTGACCCGGGAGCTCTACAACAGCACTGAGAACCCGCAGCGCGATAACCCTGGCGGCGCGGTGAAATTCGCCGTACCCACCATCGCCAACGGCAAAGTCTACGTGGGCGCCAAGGGTCAGCTTAGCGTTTACGGATTGCTATAGCTGAGTTGCCGTGGTCCCCGAGGCGATGGAAGTGTGGGGAGCCCAAAAGCATGCAATTTTTCCTCGAGCGCGGGGCTACTCCCAGCGCAGTGCGGCGGCAGGATCTACCCGGGCGGCGCGGCGGGCGGGCACATAGGCAGCGAAGACAGCGACCAGCAACAACAGCATGGCGGCAGTCGCAAAGGTCACCGGATCGCGCGGCGGAATGCCATAAAGAAATGCGCCGAGAACTCCGGCGGCGGCCAGGGCGGCGGCAAAACCGAGCCCTAAACCGAGCAACGCGGGCGCGATGCCCTGGCGCACCACCATGGTCAAAACCTTGCCGGTTTCTGCGCCCAGCGCCATGCGAATGCCAATTTCGCGCGTGCGCTGGTTCACCGCATAGGACACAACCCCGTAAATCCCAATGGCAGCCAGAGCGAGGGCCAGCAGTCCCAGGCTGCCCAGCAGGATGGCCGCCATGCGCGCGGGCAGCAGCGCCACATTTACAAACTTGCCCAGAGGGCGAATGTCGGTGATGGCGAGGTTGGGATCAAGTTCCGACACCAGCTTGCGAATACTGTCGGCATAGGCCAGCGGTGGCCCCGCGGTGCGCAAGAGCAGGTTGATGTGCGGCCAGTAATACTGGGTCGCAGGCCGGTAGACGAAACCGGTAGTCCCTTCGCCTAGCGTCTCGTACCTGCCGTCGGCGGCCACGCCCACCACGCGGCAGTCCTGTCCCGGTGTCCCATTCAGGTGAGCCGTCTTGCCGATTGCATCCTGTCCCGGCCACAACTCCCGCGCTAGAAATTGATTGATGATGATCACGGAAGCTGAGTTTTCCTGGTCAGTGGAATCGAAGTCGCGGCCGGAAAGCAGGGGAATGCCCATAGTCTGAAAGTAGCCAGGGGAGACCGGAGTCATGATGCTCACCACCGGCTTGGACCGGCTCGAGCTCTGCGCCTCGGTGTCGCTTTCGTCAGTGTTGCTGAGGGGAATGTAGCTGGCGAGGCTGGCCGCTTCTACTCCCGGCAGGCGCGCGGCCTCGCCCGGCAGGGAAGCCTGAAACTCACGTCCCTGGATTTCGGTGTAACCCTGCTGACCGAGGTCGAAGGTGACGGCGAGCACGTGGCCGGCATCGAAACCCGGTCCCGCGGCCTGCACTCGCCACAGGGAACGCACCATCAGCACCGCGGCCACCAGGGTCAGCAGAGAGAGCGCGGCCTGTGCCGCAACCAGCAGGTGCTTGAGCGCATAGCGGCGAGGCTCACCCAGGGAAACTGCGGATTTCAACGCCGGCGCCGGGTCTGCGTGTGCCGCCTGCAGCGCCGGAATCAGACCGCACAGAATGGCGGTGAGCAGCGAAACCAGAACCGCAAAGCTGAGCGTGCGCCAGTCCAGGCTCAGATCAAAATCGAGCGGGAGAGCAAACATGGGGCGCAGCGAAAGCAACAGCTGATCCAGCCATAGCGCGAGCAGAAGTCCGGCGGCGCCGCCCAAAAACGAGAGCAGAAGACTATGGGTGAGCAGCTGTTGAAACAGGCGGGCACGGCTGCCGCCAATGGCGAGGCGGATGGCCAGTTCGCGCCGCCGCTCCACGCCTCGCGCCAGCAGCAAGTTGGCGATATTCGCGCAGGCCAGCAGCAGCACCAGGGTCACCACGCCCAGCAGCATGAGAGAGAATGTGGTGATGGCCGAGCGAAACGCGGGGCTGAGCAGTCCTGGAGGCCCCACACCGTAACGAAGCTCGCGATAGCTTGGGTCCTGGGCAGCCTGGCTCGCTGCCCAATTCTCAATCCAGGCGCCGGCGGAACTCGGAGTCACGCCGGGCCTGAGCCGCGCCACATTCCAGAAGCTGCGATTGCGCTTGCTGGCGATCCAATCCGCCGTGTCTGAACCGGGGTTGAGCAGACCATGATCGGTAATGGGCACCCAGAGATCCACGGCGAGAATCCGCTCCGTGCCGATAAAGCCTTTGGGCGCTACACCAATTACCGTGAACGGGTGGCCACTGAGGGCAATGGTCTTGCCCAGGATGTTGGGATCGCCACCCAGCACCGACTTCCAGAACTTGTAGCCCACCACCGCGACCGGGTCGCTGTCTAATACGCGGCCTTCTTTTCCGGCAAAAAACCGGCCCAGAAAAGGCTTTACGCCAATGACATCGAAATAGTCGGCGGAAACTTCATAATCAGTTACGGACCGGCTGTGCGCGCCGTGCCCATAAAGCACGCCCGCCGCCCAGAACGTGGTCATCCCGGAAAACACGGGATTGTGGTCGCGAATATCCAGGTATTGAGGGTAGGAGATATTCGCGTCGTACTGCTCGGGACTCTCCGTCTTGCCACCATGGGTGATGGTGACCAGCTGTTCCGAACCCGAGACGGGCAACGGCCGCAGAATCGCATAGTTGAAAATGCTGAACACGGCGGTGTTGGCGCCAACTCCTAGCGCCAGCGAGAGCACAGCCACCGCGGTGAAGCCGGGGTTCCGCCGCAACAGGCGCAGGGCATAGCGCAGATCTTGTCCCTCGCTGCGCAGCCAGCGAAAGCCGGCCTCGTCGCGGAAGGCGTCCTTCATTTGCGCAATGCCGCCGAGCGAGCGCAGGGCAGCGTAGCGCGCTTCTTCCGGGCTTAGCCCGCGGCGTAGATTTTCCTCGATCAGCAGCTGCAGATGGCTTTCGAGTTCGGCCTGCAGGTCGCGCTCCAGGCGGGAGCGCCGTAACGCACCCCACACCCGCGAGAGCAAAACTCGGACTTGCAGCATGTGCTACCTTTTCATTCAGGCGCCTTGCGGCGTCTGCAGCAGTCGGCTGATGATGGCCGCCATTCGTTCCCAGTCGGCCGCTTCGGCCTCCAGTTGCCTGCGTCCGGCGCGGGTGATTCCGTAAAAGCGCGCCCGGCGGTTGTTTTCCGAGGTGCCCCAGCGGCCTTTGATCCAGCCCCGCTGTTGCAGGCGCAGCAGGGCGGGGTAGAGCGTGCCCTGGTTCAGGTGCAGCAGGTCGCCGGAGACCTGCCCGATGCGCCGAGCAATGGCATACCCGTGCAACGGGCCCATGGTTTCCAGGGTCTTCAGCACCATCAGATCCAGCGTGCCCTGCAAAACTTCCGCCAAACAGCCTCCTGTAGATATCCAAACGGAGCATACTCCTCGCTCCATTTGGATGTCAACAGGAGAAAACCGATTCGCTGTGCCGGCGAGATGTTTCCGGGCGCAAAGCCCTGCAACCTGATGACTTCCAGGCGTTCGCCCGCGGGGCACCCGCGCCACCACCGCATTGGAGAGGTTGCGAGCAACGCCTCTACTCAGCTTAATTCCCGGTTTCGAACAAACGTACGCGCCGGGTAGAGACGTGACTTGTTACGCCCGCAGACGCATTGACGTCCGCAAGCAGCAGGTCCTTCGCTGGCGCTTCAGGATAACAACCGTTTAGAGCTGTTCGTCTTAGCTCCTTGCGGCGGCCAGGAAAGCAGTTTTGCTATGCTGAAGGCGCGGGGCGGGGGAGCCTTGGCGGAGAGCGGATCGCGGAGAAAATCCAGGCTGGAAGCGGCCATTGCGGCGGCGGTCGCGCGGGCGGAGTTTTCTGACCCAAAGGGCGCGTCGGAAATCCTCACCCGCATTGCCGGTCAGGTCCCCCCTGGCGCGGCTGAAGCCCTTATCACCCTGCTGCCGGACTCGCCCGACCCCGAAGGCGCGCTTGCTTCCTTTGAACGCCTGGTGGAAAGTGGCGGGCGCGAACTGGCGCGCGTGCTCGACCGCCACCGCTTTCTCATCCATTATGCGCTGGTTATCGCCGGCTACAGCCGGTTTCTGGGCGACACCCTGATTCGCAGTCCGGAACTGCTGCACGCCTTTCTCAAGGAGCGCGTGCTCGACCGCAGTTACGCGCCGGAAGAGCTGCACGAAGCATTTGCCCGTTTTCGGGTGCGCAGCGGGGCGCCCGGGCTGGTGTCCACGGGAACCGCCTCAGCGCAGGCCGGCGCAGAGGGCCTGGAGGAGATAAGCCTGGTGCTCGCACGCTTCAAGCGCCGGGAGTACGTGCGCATCATGCTGCGCGACGTGCTGGGCATCGCGCCGCTGGCGGAGACCACGGCAGAAATTTCCGCCCTGGCCGACGTGCTGATTGAAGAAGCGCTCAGCGAGGCGGAAGTCGCCATGCGCCGCCGTTACGGCTCGCCGCAACACCTCGATGCCGAAGGACGGGTAGTGCAAACTCCGTTTGCCGTGCTTTCCCTGGGCAAGCTCGGGGGCAACGAGCTTAACTACAGTTCCGACGTGGACTTGCTCTACCTTTATGGCGATGGCGAAGAGCTGGCTTCGGCCCCCATTTCCAATCGCGAATACTTCATCCGCCTGGCGCAGCTGCTCACGCAAATTCTGTCGCGCATGACCACGGAGGGGCGTGTGTTCCGTATTGACTTGCGGTTGCGGCCGCAAGGTGGGGAAGGCGAGCCGGCCATCGCTCTCAGCCAGGCCCTGCGTTATTACGCGCTGACCGCGCACGACTGGGAGCGGCAGGCGCTGATCAAGGCGCGCCACACTGCCGGTTCAGCCGGGCTGGCGCGGGAATTTATGCGCGGCGTGCAACCGTATATCTACAGCCCGCACATTAACTTCGCGGCCGTGGAAACCGCCCTGGACACGCGGGAGCGTATTTCCGCCCGCCGCCGGCAGGCTCTGCTCGAATCAAGCCGGATTGACGTGAAGCTGGATCGCGGCGGCATTCGCGACATCGAGTTCCTGGTGCAGTGCCTGCAGCGGGTGTATGGCGGCAGCGAGTCCTGGCTGCGCTCCGGGGGCACGCTGTTTTCTTTGCAGAAACTGCACGATAAGCGCCATATTACCGGCAATGAGTTTCACGAGCTGACCACCGCTTATGAGTTTCTGCGCAAGGTGGAGCACCGCCTGCAACTGCGCCAGGGTCAGCAGACCCACCGCCTGCCCGATGTGCCCGAGCAGCTGCGCATCTTGCAGCGCGCCGTGGGAGCGGACAAGACGCTGCAATATGCGCCTGAGGGCATTGCGGCGCGTGTGCGGGAGCGTATGGCAGCGGTGGCGGAAATTTACGAGCGCATCATCCATCATCAGCAGCTGCAGGCTCTCGGGGAGGAAGCCGAATTCCACCTGGCGCCGCGAGCCGAGCAAAGCGGCGCCGAGCAGCCCTACCATCAGCTGCTGCAGAGGGTAGCCGAGGACTCGCCGTTCCTTCACGAGCTTGCAGTCCGCCCCGAACTGGATTCGGTTACCCGCCGCAATCTGTATCGCTTTCTGAGCGCCGCCTTTACCAGTTCCGAGCGCTACGCCGCCGTCCTGCGCGCGCCCCAGGCGGTAGAGCGGGCGCTGGAGTTGTTCGGCAACAGCGACTTTCTCACCGACATTCTGCAACGTCACCCGGAGGAGGTGGCTTCGCTGAATGCGGCCGCAAAGGCAGCCGAAGGGGTAGGGCGGTTGTTTGCGCCGCAAGAAGGGCCGGATAGTGCGCCGGCCGACGATCCAGAATTCGAGTACCTGGGGGTTGCCCACGTTCCCTATGGCGAAAAGCTGGCACTCCTGCGGCGGCATTACCGGCATCGGGTGTTCGCCTCGGGCGCGGCCGACATCCTGGAGCTGCGCCCGGTGTACGAATCGCTGCGCCAAACCAGCCTGGCCGGGGACAACGCCCTGCGCGCTGCTTTTGCCATCGCGGGCGCGCCGCCGGGATTGGCCGTGCTGGCCTTAGGCCGCCTGGGCACCTCAGAGTTTGACGTGCTCTCCGATGCCGATGTGCTGTTCCTGCGCGAGGACCGCCTGCCTGCGGAAACCGCCGCCCGCGTCGCCGGGCAGATCATGCAGACCCTTGCCGCCTACACCCGCGAGGGCACGGTTTTTCCCGTAGACGCCCGCCTCCGCCCTCGGGGAAGTGAGGGTGAGCTGGTGGTGACCGCCGTGGAGCTGCATTCCTACTGCGTCCAGGAGGCGCAGGCCTGGGAAGCCCTCACCTTCACCAAGCTGCGGCCCATTGTGGGCTCGGAAACGGCCGCCGGGCAGGCCGGGGAAGCGATGCGAGCGTTGAACCGGCGTTTCGCCGCCGACAGCGGATTTCTCCCCGCGGTGCGCGAAATGCGGAGCCGACTGGAACATAGCGAGCCGGCAGCAGGCAATTTCAAGACTGGGCCGGGCGCGGTTTACGACATTGATTTTCTGGCCTGCTGCCTTGCCGTCCGCCATGAGCTTGGCGGTCTTTGCGGCAATTTGCGGGAACGTTTGCGCTGCCTGCGCGAGCGCGGGTTGCTGGAGGAGTCAGACTGCGCCACGCTGGACCAGGCTGCGGAGTTTTTTCGCACCGTGGAGCACGCAGTGCGTTTGGTGGTGGGCAAGGCTCGCAAATCCCTGCCCGCTACCGAACACGGACGCTGCGCCACCGGGCGCCTTGCCGCCCGCTTGTTGCGCCGTGAATTCGTGGGCGGCCTGGAGGCAGAACTGGCGCGCACCATGGCCGAAGTGCGCCGCATCTACGAACGGATAGTGGCGTAGGCCTTACATGCCACGACGCAGGCTGTGCACCCCCAATCACAACGAGCCACAGTAGAGACGTAACTGGTTAGGTCTCAAATTCCTCCCGATATTGTCATGCTGAGCGCAGCGAAGCACCCGCTTTTCGGTTCACGCGAGAGGTTGCAAGCAACATCTCTAGCGCGAGTCGCGGGCCGGGAGCCCGAGCCACAAGCATGGCAGCCACGAAGTCAAAGACAGCGCAATTTCATGGAACCCAGTCGGCGATGAACACGTTGATCTCGTGCGGCGCTTTGCCGTTGCGGTTGGAGATGAACACCAGCTTCCTGCCATCGGGAGAGAACTGGGGAAAAGCGCTGAACCCGCCGGCGAAAGTGACGCGCTCCAGCGAGCTGCCGTCGCGGTTCACCGCGTAGAGCTCGAACTGGCTCGAGTCTGGGTGCTCACAGTTGGAAGCGAAGATGATGCGGCGGCTGTCCGGAAAAAACGACGGCCCAAAGCTGGCGCCGCCCAGCTTGGTGATCTGCCTCTGGCCGCTGCCGTCAGCACGCATGACCCAGAGGTCCATCTGGCTGGGTTCGACCAGCCCCTGCGCCAGCAGAGACTTGTACTTCGCGATCTCCAGCTCGGTCCGGGGATGGTGGGCGCGGTAAACGATCCACTGGCCGTCGGGCGAAAAGAAGGGCCCGCCATCGTAGCCCAGCGTGTGGGTCAGTCGCCGAGCCCCGCTCCCATCGGCATTCATGGTGTAGATCTCCAGGTCGCCATCGCGCGCGGAAGTGAAGACGATCTTCTGGCCATTTGCGGAAAGCGTGGCCTCGGCGTTGTAGCCGGGACCGTTGGTGAGCCGCTTGATGATCTTGCCGCCGCTGCCCGCATAGTAAATCTGGTATTCGGGATAGACGCCCCAGACGTAGCCGTGGGAGTAGTCCGGGTGCGGCGGGCATTCCTTGCTGGCTGCGTGGGTGGAGGAATAAAGGATGTGCTTGCCGTCAGCGTAAAAGTACCCGCAGGTGGTGCGGCCGGCGCCGGTAGAGACCAGGTGCTGGTCGGAGCCGTCGCTGTTCATAATGAAAATCTGGTCGCACTTGTAGGGCTCGCGCGTGGACATGAAAATCAGGCGGCGTCCGTCATAGCTGAAGTAGGCCTCGGCATTCAGCCCGCCGAAGGTCAGCTGCCTGATGTGGCGAAGATGCTTTTCCTGCGGGTCGCGCAGCGGATCGTCCGGCGTGCCGTGAACAGTGGGACCGGCAGCGCTCAGGCCCGAGGTGGCGGTCTTCTCCTGCGCCTCGCCGAAACTAGTAATAGCGAGCGCAGCCAGCGCCAGCAAGAGGGCGTATCGCCAGGAAACGTTCGAGAGTCGAATCACCCGCGCCTTTCCAGAGTTCATTTTAGCTTTCCGGCCAAACCTGGCGTCGAACGAAATTCACGACGTCCCCAACCTGAGAAGGGAATGAGGTTGATTTCTGGGGATGACTAGTGAATTGTGGGATACTCACGCCTATGACCGTGGAGGAGTGCCGCCGCTTCTACGCCGAGGAAGTCCGACTGGCGGGCAGCGTGAAATCCGCGGCGCTGGTCGAGGCCTTCGCGCGCGTGCCGCGCGAAAAATTTCTGGGTGAGGGGCCATGGCACTTTCGCTCCATGGACCTGGCGCTGGGAGATAGCGCATATCTGCGCAGCGAGGATGCCGACCCGCGCCACGTTTACCACAACGTCCCCATCGCTCTCGACACCGCGCGCGATCTGAACAATGGTCAGCCCGGCACGTTGGCCCGCTGGATTGATGAACTGGACGTGCGGCCTGCCGACCGCGTTTATCACCTGGGATGCGGCGTGGGCTACTACACCGCTATCCTGGCGGAAGTGGTGGGCGCGGGCGGAGAGGTGGTGGCCAGCGAGGTGGATGAACAATTGGCGGCGCGGGCGCGAGAAAACCTGACCGGCTATTCCAATGTGACCGTGCGCCACGCCGACGGGGCGGCCCTGGATCCGGGCGAATGCGACGCCATGCTCATCAACGCCGGCGTTACCCATCCTCATCCCAGATGGCTGGAGCGGCTCCGCCCCGGCGGGCGCCTGCTGTTGCCGCTCACCGTTCCGCTGGCTCCCAATGTGGGGAAGGGAATGATGGTGAAGATTACGCGTGAGCCGACGGGCCTTTCCGCCCGCGTGGCCACATTCGTCGCCATTTATTCCTGCAGCAGTGTGCGCGATCCGCAAGTGCAGGCGCTGCTGGGCAAAGCCATGGCCAGCGGGGCCCTGTTCCAGCTGAAATCCGTGCGCCGCGATGTGCACGCGCCTTGCGACTCTTGCCTGGTGCACTCCGGCGAGCTGTGCCTTAGCTCGGCTGCTCTGGCTGAGCCCGCAGGAATGTAGGCATATGTCAGCAGGAGAAGGCAAGAAATCGGTTCGTGAACATCACAGCGGTGCACGCGAGATGCTTCGGTGCTAAAGCATCTCAGCATGACGCCTTGCTGCGCAAGGCGGACGCGGGCGTGGCGCCCGCGCCACAAATCAGGAGCGTGCCGCAGTTTTTAGCGGCCGCTGACCGCCTTCTGCTCGCTGGGAGATTTGCTGAACAGAATTTCCGTGACCAGCAGCAAGGCGCCCACCACAATGGCGCTGTCGGCGAGGTTAAAGGCGGGCCAGTGATAGCTGCCGACGTAGAAATCGAGGAAATCCACCACCTGCCCGCTGAGCAGGCGGTCCCATAAATTGCCCAGAGCGCCGCCGAGAATCAAAGCCAGGCCCACGCCGGTGGTGGTCATGGCGTGGCTGTTCTTCCATAGCAGGGCGGAAACCACTACCAGGGCGACCAAAGAAAACAGAACCAGCACGGCGATTTTCCACTCCGAAGGCGACTCGGCGAAGAGCCCGAAGGCGGCCCCGCGGTTCTCCACGTGGGTGAGATGGAAGAATCCGGGAACCACGGCCACGCTCTCGTGCAGAGCTATGTTCTTATCTACTATCCACTTCGCCAGCCGGTCGAAGACGACCACCAGGGCGGCGATCAGGAAGTGGTACTTGCGCATGGCATGCTCAGATGTCATGTGTCTTGGCTCAATCCTATCTTAAC
>DASSQB010000344.1:0-3850 GCA_035702725.1 Terriglobales bacterium
ACGCGCGCGGGCCATAGCGTGTTCGCTCAGCGGGTCGGAAAGCTGGCCCAGATAGTCGTGCAGCAGCAATGGGAAACGGTCGCGAATGTAAGGGAATGCCGCATCGTCGGCGGCGGGAGGATCGGCCATGGACAAATGGTCAACCACGCCGCCGGCCCGCAACAGCGGTTCCGCCAGGTGTGGATTGTAGAATGCGCCGATGGAAAGCCGGCCTTCGACCATCGCGGGCATAGAAGAAAAAGCCTGCGGCCGCCGACGGGTGTTAATGCTGGAGTCAGCCGCCCGCCGCAGGCGCCTCAGTACAGGTACTAGTGGCAGGTGGGAGCGACTTCAGCCGTTTCTACCAGCTTGAAATCAGCATGGCATGTGGGGCTGACTTCAGCCGTCTCCACGAGTTTGAAGTTGGAATGACAGGTGGGGGCGATTTCGCTGGTTTCGACAATCTTCATCACATCCTCCTGTGAGCGCATTGCGGCTCGTTTCCCATAGATGCAGAAATCGGGCAGAAGTGGCACAAAATGATGTACTTTTTTTGCACCGGAGCCGGGCAGGAGGCCATCTGCAACTATATGCGCGGTCAGGAGCAACTGGCAATTGACGTGCTGTTACGTGAAGAGCAAATCGCCTCTCAACTGCAGGAGGCGCTGGCCCGCCGCTTTCTGGATGAAAAGTTCTTCTATTGGCTGCCGCCCTCCGTTCAGGCTTGGGTCGAGCTGACGCGGTCGGCCGAGTACCGCAATTCCAACCGGGCTCTGCAGGTACTGGGAACAAATGCCGCAAATGTCGCCCGGAGGTGGCCGGAAGCAAAGTCGCTGTGCAGCCTGGGTTGCGGCGAAGGCAGCAAGGACCGCATTCTGCTGCGCGCCTATGCGGAGGCGGGCCAACCGCTGGAATATGTAGCGGCGGACTTCAGCCAGGCACTGCTGGAACTGGCGCTGGTGGGGGCGAACTCAACGGCCAGCGCGCGGCGCGGCGTGAAATTCGACGTAGCCGACGACGCCCACCTGAGGGCGCTCAGCCACAATGGAGTAGCCACCATTTATGCGGTGCTGGGCAATACCCTGGGCGCATTCGGGCCGCTGCATTTCCCCGCCCGCTTGCGGGAGATCATGGGGCCGGGCGACCGCGCTTTGTTCGATGGCGAAATCTTTGACGAGGCCACTACGCTCGCAGGATACGACAACCCCACTAATCGCCGCTTTGCCTTTTCACCGCTGGCCGGCATGGGTCTGACGGAACGCGATGGCGAACTACGCTTCGAACTGCGCCGAGGCAGCGCCGGTATCCATGAGGTGGCGAAGTACTTCATTGCCGCGCGCGACCTGGAAGTGCGTGTTGCCGGCGCCAGCCTGCGCCTGCAATCGGGCGAGAAAATTCTGATGAGCAGCTCTATCAAGTATGAGGAGGAAGCTTTTTATCCGCTCATCGAGAATGGCGGATTCGTCATCGAACTCGCGGCCAAGAGCGAGGACGGCAAGTTCCTGCTCGCCGGCGCCCGGCCGCGTTAATTCATCACGGAGACACCGAGACACAGAGACACAGAGAAAACAATATGGAATTCATTTCCGCGGATACACGCGGAGAATACGGATGCGTGGATCACAAATTCGCGTGCCTCTACATAAATCCGCAACGAATGAAGTTGCGACTCAAACTATGACATTTCTGTGCCTCTGTGGCTCTGTGGTGAAATCACGGTTTTCGCCCGTGAAGCTTGGCGGAGACCACGGCCCGGGCGGCTTCGGCCAGTGGCATGGGGCCGCAGCAACTGCCAACCGGCTTCGATAAATCCAATCCATAAGCTTCGCCCAGCTTTTGGGAAGCTGTGATCTGTGGAATCTGCAGGTCGTCAAAGCCCGCGTCCAGCGCCATGCTGACGTAGTCGGTAAGCAGGCTGGCGCCCGCGATGCAGCCCACGTAGGCCTCCACATCGCGCGCCACTTGTTCCGGCAGGGGTCGCAAGAGCACCAGGTCGCTGACGGCAAAACCGCCGCCGGGCTTGAGCACGCGGTAGATCTCGCGAAATACAGCGGGCTTGCTGGTGCTCAGATTGATGACGCAATTGCTGATCACCAGGTCCACGGAATTGTCATCCACGGGCAGGCTCTCAATGGCGCCTTTGCGGAATTCGACGTTGGCGGCGCCCAACTCGGCGGCATTCTTGAGTGCCAGTTGCAGCATCTCGTCGGTCATGTCCACGCCAATGACGCGCCCCTGCGGGCCGACTTTTCGCCAGGCCAGGAAAGCGTCGAAACCGGCGCCGCTGCCCAAGTCGAGCACGGTCATGCCCGGCTCAATGGCGGCCAGGGCGAGGGGATTTCCGCATCCCAGGCCAAGGTTGGCTTGGCCGGCGATTTTTAGCTCTTCCGGCGAATACCCGATGGTGCGCGCGACATCAGCCGCATTACCGCTGCCGCAACCCGGTCTTTTCCCCTCCGCGATGTCGGAGTAGTGCTGGCGCACGCTTTCGGTGATTGTGGAATCAGTGTTGGCCATGGTTCTTCCTCTTTTCCGGAGGGCGCGCTGAGCGCCGCTCCAAGCTGCAGGTAAACGACATTTCCTCTCCTTCGCCCTGGGTCTGACAACAGCCATCCGGCGCCAGCGCCTGATTTAGCAGGCGGATGGCAGCCAGAAGTTGCGGCTGCAAACCGGCAGGGAAGGCGGAAAGGATAGTGCGGGTACGCTCCAACATGAGCTGATCAATCTTGCCGCGCACGTGCCGGCCGTGCTGAGTGATGGCCACGCTGGCAGCGCGGCCGTCGCGGGCAGCGCCGCGCACGCGTCTGACAAGTTGTTTCGCTTCCAGCTTCTCCAGCACGCGGGTCATGGCGCTGGGCGAAATGGCGGCAGACGTAGCCAGGTCGGAAATGCGCCCCCCTTCACCGGCTGCTAAAGTGCGCAGAATGCCGCATTGCCGCGTGGTCAGGCCTTCACAACAAACCTCATCCGGTCCCACGCGGCCCAGCAGACGAGAGAGGCGCTCGAGTTCTTGCGACCATTGCTGCAGGTCCTGCATGAAGTGATTTTAGGTCAATATATTTGCATGAGTCAAGCAAATAAATACCTGCAGCCTCCCGCTCAGAAACGACAGGAGCAACGGTCCAGCGGTAAAAGATGGCGGGTGCCGCCCAGAAAATCGCCTTGGCAGAACGCTCGGGCTGCTCTCGGCCGTACCCTAACAAAACAAAAGGAGAATGTTGCTGCTGGTTGTGCACTATGCATTTGGCTGCGTGCTTTAGGGATCGGCGTAGAACTCTTTCCGGCACGTAAGCAAGGGCGTCGGGCTGCCTTTCGTCTCCGTGCTCTGGTTGGCAGCGGATGAAGTCGCTGTGCCCGCGCTTGGACTTTCGCGGCCGGCAATGGATTACCCGCTTTCCAGCCACTTTTCTGTGCTGGCTGCGCACGCTGTTTTGGTCACCACGGAACTGGCGCGCCACGCCCTGCGCAGCGTCCTGTCCACCAGATAGTTACCGAATGCAACATTCTTGCAGTGACCTTTTTCCGCTACGGGAGTCTAACGGTGCAGACGGCGGGGTGAGGTTCTCATGAAAAATTCCGAACCGATTCCCGCCACCCCGCGTATCTAATGTGAAGATCGTAGTAGAGGCAGAGTTGAGGTCTGGAAAGAGGTATCCGGTATGGCTGTCGGTCAGAACGCCACTGTACGCTTGACTGGCGGAGACGCATACGTCCAGGAAGTTCTGCGTACCGCCCACCAGGAACTGCTTGCCTTGCTGCAGCAACGCGCCGACATCATGAAACGCATCGGCACAGTGAAGCAAACCATCATCGGGTTAGCCAATTTGTTCGGCGATGATGTGCTCGACGACGAACTGCTGACCCTGGTGGA
>DASSQB010000345.1:0-2433 GCA_035702725.1 Terriglobales bacterium
AGGGTGCCGCCGCATCCGATCTCAATATCATCGGAATGCGCGCCCAAACAGAGAATGCGCGGGGCGGAGCCCAGGGCCAGGGGAAGCTTATGCATGGACGCGTTCGACCCGGTCCGCCGCAGCCGCCTTCCACACTTCCCAGGGGGCGTCGCCGCGGGTGTACAGGTCTTCCAGTTGCTGCTTTTCCTTGAATGTGTCCATGCAGGCCCAAAACCCGTCGTACTTGTAGCCCACCAACTGGCGGGCCTTGATGAGCCGGCGGAAGGGTTCGACCACGAGTTCCTCGCCGTCGCGCATGTATTCGAAGATGTTGCGGCGGAAGATAAAATACCCGCCATTCATGCGTACCCCGGCGTGGGTGACGTGCTGGATATCACTGACCATGTCGCCTTCCAGGGACACCACGTGAAAGCTCTGGGTCGGCTTGACGCACAGGAAAGCGCCAATGCGATTTCCCTGCAGGAAATAATCCATGTACTCGGAGAGCGGGAGGTCGGTGAGCCCGTCCACGTAGTTGGCCATGAAGACTTCTTCCTTTTTCAGGTAAGGCTCCACCGCTTTCAAGCGCTGGCCGATATTGGAGTTAATGCCTGTGTCCACGAAGGTGATGCGCCAGTCGTGAATGTCGCTGTTGAGCAGATGCAGGTTCTTGCCGCCATCGCTGAGGACGAAGTCGTTGGTCAGGCACTCGTTGTAATTCAGAAAGTAGTTCTTGATGGCATCGGCTTTGTAGCCCAGGCAAAGAATAAAGTCCTTGTGGCCATAGTGGGCGTAATACTTCATGACGTGCCAAAGGATCGGCCGGTAGCCGATATTGACCAGGGGCTTGGGAATGTTTTCCGAATACTCCTTCAGCCTCATTCCCAGCCCGCCGCAAAACAGGACTACTTTCATGGTGGATTTCCTCCGATGCGCCCGCCTGGGGCGCACCGCTCCTTCTCAGTATGACTTGGCCAGGGGCCGCATGCGAATTTCCGTCACTTCTGCGGTCCGTGGCAACAGCAAAGCGTTAATTACTACCGAGGCTACGTCTTCCGGCTGGATGAGCAGCTCGGGATGGTACTCGCGGCCTTCCTGCTTACAGGTCCAGGCCTGCATGGGGGTGGCGGTGCGCCCCAGAAACAGGCTGAGCACGCGCACACCGCTAGCGTTGACTTCGTCGCGCAATCCATCGGCCAGAGCCTTGAGGGCGTGTTTGCTTGCCGCATATTGGGTCAATTCGGCACGGGCCTGGAGCCCCGCGGTGGAATTGAGGAACACGATCTGCCCCTTGCTCTGTTTCAGCCGGGGCAGCAAGGCGCGCGTTAACAGGTAAGGGGCGCGGACGTTGACGTGGTAATTGCTGTCCAGGTCTTCTTTGGAGCTCGATTCCACGCTGCCCAGCGTCGTGATTCCGGCGGCATGAATCAGAATATCGGCAGTAGGGAAGTCTCTTATCACGGCGGCTGCTGCAGCCTCGATCTGCTGCTCGCAGGCCAGATCCGCACGATAAGACTTGACCGTTGTCGCTGGCGAGAGCTTTGCGGCAACGTCCTCCAAGTTGCGCTGGTTACGTCCAATCAACGCCAGCGCGGCTTGCTGTTGCGCCAGTGCAGAGGCGAGGGTCTGGCCGACGCCGCCGCTGGCTCCGGTGAGAATCGCAACCTTGTGCCGCAGATCCATGCGTTATCGCGGCCGACAATGGCCGCCTACTGGACCTCCCGCAGCAGACTCTTGGCGCTCAACGCCTGAGCTGCGTCCAGCAGGACTCTAAATTCCATTCCCGAACGCTCTGCGATAGCGAGCAGGCTGTGGTCGCCGTCGGAGAAATTCAGCACCCAGAGCATGGCCAATTCACTGGTCTTGACATCGCGGCCGCCCAGAGGGCCATACAGCCCGCGCTTGCCCAGCTGCGGCTCACATTTTGGGCTGAGGTTCAGGTAGGTCCTGTTGTTCTCAAGCAGGTGGAAAACTGACAGGCACAGGTTGAAAGTTTCGCCCAGGCTGGCGGAATCCACCAGTCGCAGATTGTCGCCCGATGTGTGGTACTCGGGAAACTTGCCATGTGGGGTGCGCATCAGGCAGCCGACCGGCAAATTGAACCCCGGCGAACAGTACTGGCGCTCATCATAGCCGTAGGGTGAGAAGTCCTGGATGGCTTGCAGGCGCCCCGAGTGCTGCAGAAGGTGGGCGAAAGCGCGGTCAATTTCCGCATTGCCCCGCCGGCTCTTCTTGTAGGTGAAGCCGCCGCGATCGCCAACGCAGGTCAGGACCACGCCATGGCGGATGCGTTCCGCTCGGCTCTCATTCAGAGACAGCCACGTTATGGAGCCAATCGTCCCCGGGATGAACAGGAAACGGTAGGAATAACGCAGCCCTGCACCGGCCAGATGTCTGGCCAGGAAGGCGGCCACGCTAACCCCAGACAGGTTGTCATTGCACAGTGACGGATGG
>DASSQB010000346.1:0-3255 GCA_035702725.1 Terriglobales bacterium
GTCCTTGGCCTTGAACGTCTGATAATCGCCGTCCACGCATTCTTCCATGCGCTTCAGCAGAAGCCCGCTGCGATCACGCGCCAACAGATCGTCCCAGCCCGCGCCCCACACTACCTTAATAACGTTCCAGCCTGCCCCGCGGAACGCCGCCTCCAGTTCATTGATGATCTTGCCGTTGCCGCGAACTGGGCCGTCCAGGCGCTGCAGGTTGCAGTTGATGACGAAAATCAGGTTGTCCAGGTGCTCCCGCGAGCCCAGCGTCAGTGAGCCCATGGTTTCGGGCTCATCCGTTTCGCCATCGCCCACAAACGCCCACACCTTGCGCGGCGTTTTCGCAATGATGCTGCGGTTTTCCAGGTAGCGCATGAAGCGTGCCTGGTAGATTGCGTTGATCGGCCCAATTCCCATCGAAACCGTGGGAAAACGCCAGAAGTGCGGCATCAGCCACGGATGAGGGTAAGAAGGAAGTCCCGGGGTGTCGCGCAGTTCGTGGCGAAAGTTCTCCACCTCCTGCTGGCTGAGCCGGCCTTCCAGAAAGGCTCGCGCATACACCCCCGGCGAGGCGTGGCCCTGGAAGTAGATAAGATCGCCCGCCTGGTCCCCGTAGCTGGCATGGAAAAAGTGGTTGAAGCCCACTTCCAGCAGCGTGGCCAGCGAGGAATAGGTGGAAATATGGCCACCGATGCCCGGGTCCTTCTTGTTCTGGCGGTGCACCATGGCCATGGCGTTCCAGCGGATCAGGCTCTTGATACGCCGTTCCAGCAGCCGGTCGCCGGGGTAGGGAACTTCGTCCTCCACCGGGATGGTATTCACATAGGGCGTATTTAGCTGCACCGGCAGGTTCACGCCCGCCTGCTGCGCCCGCCGCGTCAGCGCGTCCAGAAGCTGCGCCGCCCGGGATGGTCCCTCCTGGGCCAAAAGCTGTTCAAATGCCTCAATCCATTCGCTTACTTCCTGGGTGTCCGCTTCTACTGCTACTGTCCTCGCATTCATATGTCTAGTATGCCAATTCTGCTCCGTCCTTGCACAGTGCCCGCCCCCATCCCTGCCGGAAGAAGCCGTCATCCCGAGTGGCCTGCCCCAAAACTTTGTCATCCTGAGGCAGCGCGAGCCGCGCTGGCGCGGTGAGCGCAACGAAGGACCTGCTTTGATCTTTGCGGGTGCCCTCGCCTGCGACCACATGAGGGCGTCGTGCTGAGTGCCTTTAGGCACGAAGCATCTCGCGTGCCCGACCTCAAACCTTGTGGCGCTCCCGCCGCGAACACCTCAAAACTCAAAGTCAATGGAGAACTGCATCTGGCGCCCCATCCCTGCCTTGTTAGGGGTGGCGAATGTTGGAAGCGGCTCCAACGACAGCCCGAATACCGGGTTCAGCGCGCTCACGTTGGTGTGGTTCAGCACATTGAATGACTCCGCCACCAGGTCCAGCTTTCCGTGCTCGCCAATAAGAAAAAACTTCAATATGCGGAGGTCAAACTCCGCCTGACCAGGCGTTTGCAGAGAATTCCGGGCAAATCCCAGTGGCCGCGACGACAGCGGAAAGGCGCCGTTGCGGTTGCCGTCAAAACCCAGCAGCGGGTTCACCGGTCTGCCGCTCCCTGCCGTCAGGATCGGAGCCACTTCAATGTCGCCGAAGATGTCAGTCGCCAGGGAATGTTTCTCGTGCTCTCCGCCGGGCTCGTCTTCATCCCCAAAGGGCAGATCGAAGGTCCCGCTGAAAACAAAGCGCTGCCTCTGATCGTTGGCGGAAAGCGCTCGTTCCCCGCGCAAGGTGTAAGGGTTCTGCGCCTGCTGGTCGAAATCAGACGCGTCGTCAATCGCCTTGGACAGGGTGTAGTTGGCGGAAAATTCAATGTCATTCGCCAGGCGCCGCCGCAAAGCCAGAGACAATCCGTTGTAAGTTGAATGTGCCTGGTTCTGCCACTGGTAAATGCCGTCGAACTGGCGTGCCGTGCGGCCGGGAGGAAACACGGGCCTGCCGAACTGTTGCGGTGCCGGCTGGGCAATGCCAAGTTGCATTGCGTTGCTCGTCGTCAACAGGACCGGGGGCGGCAGATTTACATTCAACGTTCGCGGCAGCCGGACGCCGCCCGCGAACAGGTAGGTCGCGGTCAGAGTCAAATTCTTCCCCAGCGCGTGCTCGAGTGCGACGCTGGCGATTTCACTGTAAGAACCGCCCAGGCGGCTGCTGGCCGTGAACACCGAGGGCGCGAGCGCCGGACTGGGCGTTTTCGCCGCACCACCCAGGCTTGTTGCGAAGATCTGCGCCGCCGCATCTCCCAGCGCCATCTGTTCGAAGCCGTTCATGCCATCCTTCGCTATCGCCCGATTCGCCGCTTCCAGCAGATAGCGGTCCCAGAAAATGCCAAACCCGGCGCGGGCCACCCAGTTCGCCGACGGGCTGAAGGCCAGCCCCAGGCGCGGAGCGAAACTGTCCTTTTCAACCCGGAATTGCCCGGGCAAATTCTCAAAATCGTAACGCAGGCCGGCGTCCACGGTCAGGTGGCGCGTAGCGGATAGGTGGTCTTCGGCGAAGGCCGCAAATTTGTCAGCGGCAAAGGCGGTGCGCGAATTGCCGAATGCCTGCCGATACTCGTCCGGTGCTCCACTTAGGAACGCCGCCAGCGAAGGAAAAATGTAGATTCCCCCAAACCCGTCGCCGACGTTCAGGTTCTCGCTTATGCGGTCGGCGTCCCCTCCCAGCTTTAGCAGGTGGCGCCCGCGCTGCATGCTGGCAACATCGTTGACCTCGTAGTGGTTCTCGCGCCTGCGGCTGTCTCCCGCGTACGGTCTGCCAAACTGCGCCAGGCCGGCAATATCTATTCCCGGGCCCGCCAGCTCCGCGGTTCGCAGCACAGCCCGCCGCGTGCTCACCTGCCACCCCAGCGCATTGATGGCGGTGGAGCTTGGCACCGAATTCAGTGACCCGGTCAGTCCTTGGTCTTCTATGAAACTGCTGCCCCTTGCGCTGGGATCAACTATTCCTCCTGTGTTGAAGGCGTCGCCCACCTCCCGATTGTTGGTGAAGGCGTACTTCAGAACCAGGGCGTGCCTGTTCGTTATCTGGTGATTGACTTTGGCGGACGCTTCGGTCTCAGCCCGTTCCACCGGAAACAGCCCGGGATTTAGCGCTCGCGTTGTGAGGCGGGGAAAGGCACCCGACCTGAGCGCCTGATTGACCGTGTCCGCCACGGCATGCGAAATCAGCGAGCTGTCGTCGCCGCGCGCGTGTTCCTGTTCGGCGGCAACATAATA
>DASSQB010000347.1:0-5929 GCA_035702725.1 Terriglobales bacterium
GGCTAGCCCAGGCGCTTAGGCTAGGCAGCTAGTTAGCCACCCAGCTATTTAGCTACTTTGACTCTGCTCCCCGGCTGACCTAGAATCTCAAAAGGGGAATTCCCGCAATTTCACTGCGCTGAGAGCGCGCCGGCTTGCCCCTTCCGGCGGAGGTCCAAATGATAGGCAAATTAGGTTTGCCTGAGATCCTTCTGATTCTGGCCATCGCCCTGCTGATTTTTGGCCCCAGCAAGCTAGCTGACCTGGGCAAGGGTCTGGGCGAAGGGATCCGCAATTTCAAGTCGGCCGTGAAGGACGGCGAACAGGGCTCACAGGAAAAGAAATAGCTGGCCAGCGTCGTCCTCCCATCATTCCTTCAGGCCGCGAGGTCTGCGACGACACCAAACCCATTTTTCCAATAATCATTCTGGCAGGACCGTGTCGTGCCTCCGGCACTCCTCCGCTCCCGCGATGGATTCTCCCAGGACTTCCGTCCTGGGCTCTACTATTCTGCGCCTCCGGCGCTGGTGTTAGCTTAACCAGCCCAGAAATATACAAGTGGATAGCGGATTGACTAGAAGATCCAACCGGGCACATCGGCGCAATAGCTGACCTTCGACGATACGCCGTTGCTTCGAGTGAAGCGCACCTATCGCGCTATACAACAACTCGACGCTCGCGCAGCATGCGGTAGACCACAGGCACGGGCAAGCCCACCACATTGAAGTAGCAACCCTCGATGCGTGGAATCCAGCGCGAGGCGCGGCCCTGGATGGCGTAAGCGCCGGCCTTGTCCAGGGGTTCGCCGGTAGCAATGTAGTCGCGGATGTCGTCTTCGCTGAGCTCGGTCATCCAGACGCGGGTGGTTTCGGAAGTAACGAAGTTTACGGTCGACGGCCGACGATCGGCGGCATGTCTTTGCTGACCACTGACCACTAGCCACTGACCACTGTCTACCAGACACACTCCCGAGATCACCTTGTGCTCGCGTCCCGAAAGAAGGCGCAACATGCGTGCGGCATCGGCGGCAGGATCAGGAGCATCGGCCGGCTTGCCCAGGATTTCCCCGTTGACGAAGACGACCGTGTCAGCGGCCAGCACCCATTCGCCCGGGCGCTGACGACGCTGGGCTACCGTGTGCGCCTTTTCCCGCGCCATGCGCTCGGCAAACTGCTGGGGAGGCTCGCCGGGATGTGGGATCTCGGGCAGGTCTGCCGCTTCCACTGTAAACTCGATTCCCGCCGCGCGCAGCAATTCCTGCCGCCGCGGCGAGGAGGATGCCAGGATCAGGGACATGGGAACATTCTAATTTCACCGACAAGAGCTGCAGTTAGCAATTAGCAGCTGGCATTTAGCCAATCAAGATTCTTCTTCAAGACCTCCGCGAGTCGTAGCTGGGCCAAATGCTAAGTGCAAAATGCCAAGTGCTTGATCCGCGCGTATCCGCGTTGATCCGCGGCGGGTGAATTTCTAGCGTGGTTGGCTCACTGACCGCACTCTGCATCCAAACTCCGATGAAATCGGCTACCCTGAACAGCATGTACGGAGCCATGCTGGAAGGAGGCAAGGCGGAATTTCGGGTGTGGGCGCCCCATGCCCGCCAAGTTACGCTGCGCCCGGTGGGCGGTCACGATCTGCCCATGGAGCGCTCCGCTGACGACACGTTCAGCGTGCAGACAACCGCCCAGGCCGGCGATCGCTATTTCTACATCCTCGATGACCAGAAGCCGCTGCCCGACCCGGTTTCGCGCCTGCTACCAGAAGGTGTGCACGGCCCCACCGCGATCGTTGATCCGAATGCTTTTGCCTGGAGCGACCACGGTTGGCGCGGGCTCGACCTGCGCGACTACATCATTTATGAGCTGCACGTGGGCACTTTCAGCCCGGAAGGCACCTTTGACGGCGTCGTCCAGCGGCTGGATTACCTGAAGTCGCTGGGCGTCACGATGATCGAACTGATGCCGGTGGCCGCATTTCCCGGCAGGCGCAATTGGGGGTATGACGGCGTCTCCATGTATGCGGTGCAGGCGAGCTATGGCGGGCCGGAGGGCCTGAAGCGCCTGGTAGATGCCGCCCACCGCGCCGGCCTGGCGGTCATGCTTGATGTGGTCTACAACCACCTGGGCAACGAAGGCAACTATCTGCGCCTTTTCGGGCCATACTTCACGCACCACCACACCACGCCCTGGGGCGACGCCATCAACTACGACGACCGGGGCTGCGTGGGAGTGCGGCGCCACGTGGTGGAGAATGCCCTCTACTGGATTCGCGAGTACCACCTCGACGGGCTGAGGCTGGACGCCACCCAAACCATCTACGATGATTCGCCGCTGCACATCGTGGCGGAAATCCAGGAAAGTGTGCAGCAACTGGCCGAAGGGTTAGGCCGCAGGGTCTGCGTGATCGCCGAAACCGACGAGAACGACCGTCGCTACGTGCTGCCGCGCGCCGAAGGCGGGTTTGGCGTGAACGCGGTGTGGAGCGACGACTTCCATCATGCGGTGCACGCTTACCTCACCGGCGAACACGAAGGCTATTACCAGGATTTCGGCGGCAGAGAGCAGATCGTGCGGGCATTGAACCAGGGGTTTGTCTTCCAGGGTGAGCCGTTCAAATTTTGGCGCGGCAATAAACGCGGGACTTCATCTGCCGGCATTCACCTTCCGGCTCATGTTCTCTGCACGCAGAACCACGACCAAGTCGGCAATCGCGCCCGCGGCGAACGCCTGGACACACTGGTTCCGCGTGGAGCCTGCAAACTGGCGGCCGCGCTCCTGCTGCTTGCGCCCGAAACACCGCTGTTGTTCATGGGCCAGGAGTATGGCGAAACAGCGCCATTTCAGTTCTTCACCGACTACGGCGATCCTGCCCTGCAGCAGGCGGTGCGCGAAGGGCGGCGCCGGGAGTTCGAGCACTTTGTAGCTTTTGGAGGGGAGGTGCCCGATCCGCAGGACCCGCAGACGTTCGAGAGGTCGAAACTGCAGTGGCAGAAAATCAGTGGGCAATGGGCAGTGGGCAGTGGCCAGAAGAACCAGCAGCAAGAAATGCTGGAGTGGTATCGGAGGCTGATTGAGTTGCGGCGCAAGGTGGTGATCCCCGGGGACCGTACCTGCCAGGCAGAATTGGTGGAGGGTGCGATTGTAATGAATGTGCCGGCAAGCGAGCCCAGGCTGCACGTGATCGCCGAATTCCCCGACAGTGCGCGGCGGAGCGCCCCTGAGGGATGGAAGGAAGCGCTCTCTTCCGAGGAAGATGGATACCGCGTGCGAGTGTTTCGCCGCATGTGAGAGCCTGGCCCTGCACCACATGAACACAGGGGCTAAAACCCAGATCTATTAGCCCCGAATTCCCTGGACTAAAGTCCGGGGCTTCCACATACTCTCAATCTTCTACTACAGCTCACTTCTGTCCATGGGGCTGGATGCTGATTGGAAGGCAGCGACCGGCTCAGGGCAACCGACCTTACTGCCTGCAGGGGACTACCACTCACCATGGGCCACTGCCTCACCTGATAAAATTGATTTGTCCCACCACCCCGATGGACCGCGCCCGTATCCGCAATTTCGCCATCATCGCGCACATTGACCACGGCAAATCCACGCTGGCGGACCGCCTGCTGGAGCTCACCGGGTCGGTCTCGGCGCGGGAAATGCAGGCCCAGGTGCTCGACGCCATGGACCTGGAGCGGGAACGCGGCATAACCATCAAGGCCCACGCCGTGCGCATGATGTACCAGGCCAAGGACGGAGAGACCTACCAACTCAACCTCATTGACACGCCTGGACACGTGGACTTTTCCTACGAAGTTTCACGTTCGCTGGCCTCCTGCGAAGGCGCGCTGCTGGTGGTGGACGCCTCTCAGGGCGTGGAGGCGCAGACCCTGGCCAATTCCTACCTGGCCATCAATCACGGGCTGGAAATCATTCCGGTGATCAACAAGATTGATTTGCCCAGCGCCGATATTGCCCGCACCAAGGAAATGATCGAAGGAGCGGTCGGCCTGGACGCCTCCCACGCGCTGCTGATCAGCGCCAAAACCGGGCAGGGCGTGCCCGAGGTGCTGGAAACCATCGTGCACCGCATCCCGCCGCCCAAGGGCTCGCCGGAAACTCCACTGCAAGCGCTGGTGTTTGACTCCTGGTTCGACCCCTATCGCGGGGTGGTGGTGCTGGCCCGTGTGTTTCATGGGACGCTGCGCAAAGGGCAGAAGATCCGCCTATGGTGGAACGGGCGCGTTTTCGAAGTGGAAACTCTGGGCGTGCTCACTCCCAAGCCCGTGGAAATAGACATGCTGGAGGCGGGCGAAGTCGGATTCCTCATCGCCAACATCAAGAACGTTTCCGACACCAAGATCGGCGACACCATCACCGACGACGCGCGCCCCGCCATCGAGCCGTTGCCTGGCTTTGAAGACATCAAGCCGATGGTTTTTGCCGGCCTCTACACGGTGGATGCGCACGAGCACACGGCCCTGCGCGAGGCGCTGGAGAAGCTGCAACTCAACGACTCGTCCTTTTTCTTTGAGCCGGAAAGCTCTGCCGCGCTGGGCTTTGGTTTCCGCTGCGGCTTCCTGGGACTGCTGCACATGGAAATCATCCAGGAACGGCTGGAGCGCGAGTTCAATCTCGATCTGATTACCACCGCTCCGAGCGTGCGCTACCAGATTACGCGCACCGATGGCGCGGTGGTCGAAGTGGACAATCCCTCGCGATGGTTGCCGCAAAGCGAAATCCGCAAGATAGAAGAGCCGGTCATCCTGGCCACTATTCTCACCAACGAGGAGTATGTGGGCGGGATTCTGAAGCTGGTGGAGGAAAAGCGCGGGCGTCAGAAGGGCTTTGAGTATGTGACCTCTAACCGGGTAATGCTCAGCTACGAGTTGCCGCTCAATGAGATCGTGCTCGATTTTTATGACCGGCTGAAGTCGGTGTCGCGTGGCTACGCCTCTCTCGATTACCACCTGGCGGGCTACTGGGAATCGCCCATGGTCAAACTGGACATCCTTGTCTCCGGCGACCCCGTGGATGCGCTCTCCACCATCGTGCACCACGAACATGCCTACGAGCGCGGGCGCGCGCTGGCCGCGAAGATGAAGGAGTTGATTCCGCGGCAGATGTTCGAGGTGGCTATTCAGGCCGCCATCGGCGGCAAAATTATCGCCCGCGAAACCGTCCCGCCTATGCGCAAGAACGTGCTGGCCAAATGCTACGGCGGCGACATCACGCGCAAGCGCAAGCTGCTGGAAAAGCAGAAAGAGGGCAAGAAGCGCATGAAACGCATTGGGCGCGTGGACATCCCCCAGGAGGCTTTCCTGGCCGTGTTGCGCGTGGGGGAAGAGTAGAACTTCAGGCCGAGACCGGCCGTTGTTGCTTCAGGCTGAGTACCATTGGAGGACACGATGAGAAAGGCTGCCATAGCTACACTTGCACTGTCATTGTTTGTTCCGGCCGCTGCGGCGCAAGTCCCCAAGGTCAACCTCTTTTTCGGATATTCGTATGCTCATGCTGACCTGACCACTTCCGACATTGCCTCCCACCAGGGCCCATCGGTTGCAACTGGCAACCTGAACGGCTGGAACGCCTCGGTGGAAGGCAAGGTGGTTCCGTTCCTCGGTTTCGTGGCCGACGTCAGCGGTCACTATGGCACACCCACCGCCACTTCGGTGTGCACGCTGTTCCCATCCTGTCCGACAGCTGTTGGACCCGTCCGTAGCCGGCTGTACAACTTCCTGGGTGGACCGCAAGCGTCTTTTTCTATCGGCCGAGTCAGGCCGTTCGCCCACGCGCTATTTGGCGCTTCGCATGTTAGTGAAACTGCTTCCGCGGTATTTTTTGGCGAACTGTCGGATACGTCATTCGCGGATGCCTTCGGCGGCGGATTCGATTATCGGCTGGTTGGACCCTTGGGCTGGCGGGTTCAGGCAGATTATCTAAAAACGAGGTTCTTCGGT
>DASSQB010000348.1:0-3455 GCA_035702725.1 Terriglobales bacterium
CTGCTTCAGTTGACCACACCGCGGGAGCAGATCTCAGTGAACCACGCAACTCGGTCGAACCTTGTCGTCGTATTGTTGTTTGCCCTGATTTCCCTGCCCGCGCAGGCCCTGCACTACCGCGTCCGGCACAGCCAGCACTTCCGGCGCACGACGCGCCGTTCCCGAACCTACCGCCACCACCGCCACATCGTGTGGACGCCGGTGCTGCACGGCTCCCACGATTCGCTGGTGCGGCAGAATGAAGAAATTGACCGCCTGGGTTTGCCGCGCATAGCCGACGACGACCAACTGGAAGACCTGGAGCAGCAGCACGAACTGGTTCCCATTCGCGAGAGCCGGGCTCTCGCCATTCATCCGCAGCTCGCACCCCGCGACCGCTTCTGCAGATCGTGGACGCGCGAATTCCTGCAGGATCTGGCCACTGCGCACTACCGTCAATTCCATACTCCCATCCAGGTGAATTCCGCGGTGCGCACCGTGGCTCAGCAGGAGCACCTGCTGCGCTATAACCACAATGCCGCCCCAGCGTCTGGCGACACCGAGTCGTCACACGTGGCCGGCCTTACGGTGGACATTTCGCGGCGAGGCATGGGGCGGGCCGAGCGCAAGTGGATGGAAAAATACCTGCTTGATCTAAAAGCACAGGGCTTGGTCGAAACCGCCGAGGAGCGCCGCGAACCCGTATTCCACATCATGGTGGCCAAGCGCTATGAGGATTGGCACTTGGCCCACATCGAGCACAAGCACGCTGCATCGCCGGCGCAGAGCGCCGAAGAACAGGAGAGCGCGGGGCCTGCGGTACAATGAGGCCCCATGTTCCGCAAATCCTGCTCTGTTCTTATTTTGCTTCTTAGCTGTATTTGCGTCTTCGCCCAGACTGACATCACCAAAATCTCTCCTGAGGCGCGGCGGATTCACGATTCCGCTATCGTCATTGACACCCACGCGGATACGCCACAGCGTTTCGTAGACGAAAACTTCGATATCGGCACAGTCACGCCGGTCAGCGAAGGCAATGTGGACCTGCAGAAGGCGCGCCAGGGCAACCTGGGAGCGGAGTTTTTCTCCATCTGGGTGGACCCGCAGACCAGCGCGGGCCACTACACCCAGCGCGCGCTCGACCTGATGGATGCCGTTTACCAGCAGGCGGCCCGCCACCCCGACCAGATGGTGATGGCCTTCAGCGCAGAAGACATTGTGCGCGCCCGCACCGGGCCCCATAAGCGGCTGGCGGCGCTGATGGGCGTGGAGGGCGGGCACGCGATTGAGGGCGATATCCGGGTGCTCCGCGACTTTTACCGCCTGGGCGCGCGCTATATGACCCTGACGTGGTCGAACACCAATGAATTGGGCGACTCTTCCGGCGACATTGACGATCCCAAGCTGCAGCACCACGACGGGCTCACACCTTTCGGCAAAGAAGTGGTGCTGGAGATGAACCGCCTGGGCATGATGGTGGACATCTCGCACGTGGCGGATAAAACCTTCTGGGACGCCATGGCGGTGACCAAGGCGCCGGTGATTGCCTCGCATTCATCGGCCCGGGCCCTGGTCAACGCACCCCGCGACATGACCGATGACATGCTGCGGGCGGTGGCCAAGAACGGTGGCGTGGTGGACGTGAACTTCTACTCCGCCTTCGACGATGAGACTTTTCGCAAGGCAGCCGACGCACAGCGGAAGGAGGTGGACGCAGCTACCCAGCAGTACATCGCCAAGCAAAAAGCCGCGGGCAAGCCGGTGAGCTACATGGAAGTGGACCACATCCAGCGCGAGTTCTCAGCGAAAATTCCGCGGCCGCCGCTCAAGTCCCTGATTGACCAGATTGACCACATCGCCAAGGTGGCGGGCATTGACCACGTCGGCCTGGGCTCCGACTTCGATGGCGTGTCCGGCGCGCTGCCGCAGGGCATGGATTCGGTCGCCGACCTGCCCAAGATCACGCAGGCGCTGCTTGACCGCGGGTATAAGCCCGAGGACATCAAGAAAATCCTGGGCGGGAATGTGCTGCGAGTTTTCCGGCAGGTGGAGCAGGTGAGCACCAATATGGGTAGGGCTCATTGAATGCCGAGTACATACCGAGTACCGGGTACCGAGAAGAAGCTGAATACAATGTCATCCTGAGCGAACGCGAGTTGAGCGGAGAGAAACGAGCGCGAGTCGAAGGACCTTGCGTTTAAGAGCTCACGACGCATACGCAGGGTCCAACCAAGCACCAGATCCTTCCACTCGCGCTCCCTCGCAAGCTCGGTCGCGCTCGGTCAGGATGACAGTCGTTAACATTGAGCGTTGCGCGTGCAGCATATTTTGTGAAAAGATTGCCCTTCCCCGAACAGGAGCACTCATGAAAACCTCTTGCCTCAGCCTTCTGCTTGCGCCCGCGTTGATGCTGGCCCAAACCAAGCCGGCGCCCAAGACCGCGCCGCATCGCGTCACGCCGCATCATGCCGCACCGGCTGCCACGGCGCAGCCACAGGCCATCATCCACACCTCGGCCGGCGACATGCACTGCAGCTTGTTTCCCGACAAGGCGCCCATCGGCGTGGCCAACTTCATCGGCTTGGCCAAGGGCACCAAGGATTGGACCAACCCGGTGAGTCACGCCAAGAAGCACGGCGTGCCGCTCTATGACGGAACCATCTTCCATCGTGTGATTCCTGGCTTCATGATTCAAGGCGGCGACCCGGCAGGCACCGGCGCCGGCGACCCCGGATACGCTTTTAAGAACGAAGTCCATCCCGACCTGAAGTTCAGTGTTCCCGGCCGCCTGGCCTACGCCAATGCTGGCCCGGGCACCAACGGCTCGCAGTTCTTCATTACGGAACTGGCCTTCAGCGGGCAGCAGGCCGCCATGCTCAACGGCAACTACACCATCTTCGGGCAATGCGACCCGGCCACGGTGGCGCTGGTGAAGAAAATTGCCGCCATGCCACGCGACACCAACGACCGTCCCTTCCATCCGGTTCAGATTAAGCACATCGCCATCGTGGAGGGGCACGCCGCGCCGCACCATGTTGCGCCGCACCGGCCTAAAGTGCAGTCCACAGCCAAGACCGCGCCTAAGCAATAGCTGGTTTAAACTAACTGCATGACACGTCAACCCGGAACATACGCCATTTTTGAAACCAGCGAAGGCAATATCACCTGCCGGCTATTTGAGAAGGAAGCACCGAAAACGGTGCAAAACTTCATTGACCTGGCCGAGGGCAAGCGCGACTGGAAGGACCACGTCAGCGGCAAAAAGGGCCCCGGGCCGCTCTACAACGGCACCATTTTCCATCGCGTGATTCCCGACTTCATGATTCAGGGCGGCGATCCCAGCGGCACCGGCATGGGCGGTCCCGGCTACAAGTTCGAGGACGAAACCAAGGGCTCGCCGCACAAGTTCGACAAGGCCGGCAAGCTGGCCATGGCCAATGCCGGCCCCAACACCAACGGGTCGCAGTTCTTCATCA
>DASSQB010000349.1:0-11660 GCA_035702725.1 Terriglobales bacterium
ATTCGTGAGAGCCTTACCATCGGCGGCTGGGTTTCCATGTGGCGTCCTCTCGAGGTCTTCTTGTACGACTGGTGGCCGATTCGGAATGAAGCCAGACTCTCGGATCGCCTTGCCGCCATGCCGGTTCGAATCAGGTATACGAACGCCACCTCCGCGGAGGCCTGGAGAGCCGATTGGCCGGCCGTGTCACCCAGAGGCGACCAGCCAGGCACCGAGCCCCGACAGGAGCTTCGCAATCAGGCAAGCTGATTTGCTTTTTTCCAACAGAACTACCTCAGGCGCTTGCTCCAGCGTCTTGCTTCTTTCTCCGCGCGGCTAAGGAAACGGCTCTTTGGCCAGCAGGCAGGCGCAATCGCGCCGCCAGCGGGTCAAATCCAGAAGTAGGGCCGTTCCAACGCAGCTCCTCCACATCGTCGAATAGAGCAATGTCGGTGCGGAGTGTGGCCAGCGTCCTAAAAAGCAATGCCAGGTCCCATTCCCGGCGCAGAGTATCTGCAAGGCCGCTGGCATTGGTTACTCTCACTTGCCACTCAAGATGGTTGGCAGGAACTGATTCGAGATGGCCAAATTTCGCCAAGACCGCGGCGGAGGACTTTGCTCCCCAGCCCGGCAGGCCCGGATAGCCATCGGCTGCATCACCCACCAGCGCCAGATAGTCGGGAATTGATTCCGGCGGAATACCAAACTTCTTGATTACACCAGGCTCGTCCAAGGTGACGTTGGTCCGTCGGTTTAACTGGACGATGCGCGTGCCGCGCACACATTGCGCCAGGTCCTTATCGGGCGTGCAGATGACAACCTGTTCCACGCGAGGATCGCGGGCAGCCGCAACCGCCGCCGCAGCCAGCGCGTCGTCTGCCTCGAACTCCACCATCGGCCACACCACAAACCCGGCTGCAGAAAGCGCCTCTTCCAGCAGCGGGAATTGCGCCAGCAGATCGGGTTCCACCCCATCACTGGTCTTGTAGCCGGACCAAAGGCCGTTGCGAAAAGATTCGATTACATGATCAGTAGCCACCGCCAAGTGCGTGGCGCCATTTCCCGCCATACCAAGCACCGACTGGACCACGCCTCGAACAGCGGCGATTTCCTGGCCCTTCTCGTCCTTGGCCGAGGGCAGAGCGTAGTAGTGGCGGAACAGTTCGTATGTTCCGTCAACCAGATAAATATGCAAGGCGTACTCCTAGGGCACACAGGACGCGCGTCCGGGGGGTGGCACCAGCGTGCAGGAAGGGCTAAGTTTTCTTCTTATCCACCACCAGCACGCCGGCGGAGGCGTAGTTTTCCTTCGGCACTTCCACGAAGGAGATGTTGATCGCCTCGCGCGAGGCGCCGGCGTCTTCCACCAGCACTTCAGTGATGCGCTGCGCCACACGGCGTTTTTGTTCCAGCGTGCGCCCTTCCAGCATCGTGATTTGCACTTGCGGCATAAAGGCAGTTCTCAGTTGCCAGTTGCCAGTTCCCAGTTGAAACCCACACTGGGTACTGAGCGCTGGGTACTAAGTACTAGGTACTTGAATTAGTGCAACTCGTAGCCCGCAAAAAAATAGCTCAACTCAAAGCGCGCCGTATCCTCAGCATCGGAGCCATGCACCGCGTTGCGCTCGATGCTCTCTGCCCACTTCTTGCGGATGGTGCCTTCCTTGGCGTTGGCCGGGTTGGTGGCGCCCATGATCTCCCGCCACTCGGCAATAGCATTTTCCCTCTCCAACGCCATCACCAGAATTGACCCCTCCGACATGAACTTGGTCAGCGACTCGAAAAACGGTTTTCCCGCATGAACGGCGTAGAAACCTTCGGCCTGCTTGCGGGTGATGTGCAGCATTTTGGCGCCGAGAACCTTGAATCCCCGGTGCTCGATGGTGTTGACAATGTCACCCATGGCGCCGCGGGCAACCGCGTCCGGTTTAATGATGGCAAGAGTGCGTTGCGGAGTTTTCATGATCAGTTGTCAGTGGCCAGCTGTCGTCACTTGTGATCCTTAGTTGTAGGTTGCTACTCTTGACCCCGGCCCCAGTTACTGAGAACTGAGAACCGAGAACTGAGAACTGGTTTTCCGCATCACCTCAATCACCGTGTCCCCAATCACTGCCGGCGACTTGGCCACGCGGATGCCGGCAGTCTCCAAAGCGCGGATTTTTTCGGCCGCTGTTCCGTGGCCGCCGGAGATGATGGCTCCAGCGTGGCCCATGCGCCGTCCCGGAGGCGCCGTCTGCCCGGCGATAAACGCCACCACCGGCTTGCGCACATGCGCCTTGATGAACTCGGCCGCAGTCTCCTCGGCATTGCCGCCGATTTCGCCGATCATGACGATGGCTTCAGTCTGCGGGTCACGCTCGAACAGTTCCAGGGCATCTACAAAATTAGTGCCGATGATAGGGTCGCCGCCAATGCCGATGGCGGTGGATTGCCCGATGCCACGCCGGGTGAGCTGGTGCACCGCCTCGTACGTTAGCGTACCCGAGCGCGATACGATGCCCACGTTGCCTTCCTTATGGATGTGGCCGGGCATGATGCCGATTTTGCACTTGCCCGGCGAAATGATGCCCGGGCAGTTGGGCCCGATCAGGCGCGAGCGCCGGTCCTGCAGGAACTCCCAGGCGCGCACCATGTCGAGAGTAGGAATGCCCTCGGTGATACACACGATGAGTTCGATCTCGGCGTCGGCCGCCTCCATGATCGCGTCGGCGGCGAATGGCGGCGGCACAAAGATGACGGAGGCATCGGCGCTAGTCGCATCCACGGCCTGCTGCACCGTGTTGAACACCGGCCAACCTTCATGCGTGGTGCCGCCCTTGCCCGGGGTCACGCCGCCAACGATCTTGGTGCCGTACTCGGCGCACGTTTTGGCGTGAAACGTCCCTTCCTTGCCCGTCAGCCCCTGAACGATTACCCGTGTGTTCTTATTGACCAGAATGCTCATGAATAATTTCCATTTACAAGTTCTGTCATCCTGAGGAAACGCGAAACCGAGCTTGCGAGGCGAGCGCGCCCGAAGGACCCATGCATTTCCTGGCCCAGCAAACTGCCCGTGTTGACACGGGGCACAAGCCTTACGTTGTTCTCGCCGCCGCCACTACCTTCTCCGCCGCATCCTTCATCGTGTCTGCCACGATGAAGTTAATGCCCGACTCCTTCAGAATCTCCCGCCCTTTCTCCACGTTGGTGCCTTCCAGGCGCAGCACAATGGGCAGCTGAATGTTGGTCTTGCGCGCCGCCTCCACCAGGCCATTGGCCAACGTGTCCACGCGCAGGATGCCGCCGAAAATGTTGATCAGCACTGCGCGCACGTTCTTGTCCATCAGCAGGATTTCAAAAGCGTGCGTCACCTGCTCGGCGTTGGCGCCGCCGCCCACATCGAGGAAGTTGGCGGGCATGCCGCCGGCGTACTTGATGATGTCCATGGTGGCCATCGCCAGCCCGGCACCGTTCACCATGCAGCCCACATTGCCGTCCAGCTTGATGTAGTTGAGCGCGTACTTGGAGGCTTCCACCTCGAGCGGATCTTCTTCGCTGATGTCGCGCAGTTCCTTAATGTCCTTGTGGCGGAACAACGCGTTGTCGTCGAAGTTGATTTTGGCGTCGAGCGCGAAAAGCCGCCCATCCTTCGTGGTGATGAAGGGATTGATTTCCATCAGCGACGCGTCGGTCTCCTCGAACGCCCGATACAGTCCGGTCATGAACTGGCTGGCTTGCCCGATCTGCTGCGGCGCCAGTCCCAGCCCGAACGCGAGCTTGCGCGCCTGGTATCCCAGCAGCCCGGTGCCAGGATCAATGTATTCCTTGATGATGGCCTCGGGATTCTCCGCCGCCACCTGCTCGATTTCCACTCCTCCCGCCGCCGACGCCATGAATACCGCACGCGCCGCCGCCCGGTCCAGCACAATTCCCAGGTAGAGCTCGCGCTCGATGGGCAGCGTTTCCTCGATCAGCAGGCGATGCACTTCCTTGCCCTCGGGCCCGGTCTGATGCGTCACCAGCTTCATGCCCAGCATGCGCCCGGCGATCTCCGCCGCTTCGGCCGCGGATTTGGCGACCTTCACGCCTCCGCCCTTGCCCCGCCCACCGGCGTGGATCTGTGCCTTCACCACGACGCCTTGCGCGCCTTCTGCAAACAGCTTCTGCGCCGCCGCTTCCGCCTGCTCGCGCGTAGTTGCTACCTCGCCCTGCGGCACGGCTACCCCGTAGCGGGCGAGTATTCTCTTGGCCTGATATTCGTGAATTTTCATGAGACCGGATTGTCTGCGTGTTCTCCACCCCACGCAGCAAACTTTTGATTGTATAGGAGGCAGTTGTCAGTTGTCAGTTCGCAGTTGCCAGCTCTCGGCTCCAACCACATTCCACGTTGTCATCCCGAGCTCACATTTCCGTTGTTATCCCAAAATCATATCTCCGTTGTCTTCCTGAGGGGCCTCGGCCCCGAAGGACCTGCTTTTCGCTTTTGCGATACACAAGATCGGGAGGCACCAGACTCCCAGTTGCTAGTTCTCAATTTCGGGTTCTCAGTGCGATCATTTAGGCTAAGTGGAACTGCGAACTAGGTACTGGGTACTGACAACTGCTTCTAAACTGGGAACTGACAACTGACAACTGCAATCACTGACGCTCTTCACCGCATCGCCAATCACCGCGAGTCGCTGGCCCGCGAGGAGGCGCGCGCGGTCATGGCGGATATTCTTGCCGGCGGCTGCACCGACGCGCAGATCGCCGCCCTTCTGGTCGCTCTGCACATGAAGGGCGAAACCGTAGAAGAAATTGTCGGCTTCGCTGAAGCCATCCGCGCCGCCGCCTCTCCCCTGCCCATCACGCGCGATTCCGCCCTCGACGTCAGCGGCACCGAGCGCGACGCCCTGGTGGATACCTGCGGCACCGGCGGCGACACCAGTGGCACCTTCAACATCTCTACCGCCACCGCGCTGGTCGTTGCCGGTGCCGACGTGCGCGTGGCCAAGCACGGCAATCGTAGCGTGACCTCCAAATGCGGCTCCGCCGACGTGATGGAAGCCCTGGGAGTGAACATTTCCCTTCCCCCGGCGCGCATCGCCGCCTGCCTGGAGCAGGTGGGCATCGCCTTCCTGTTCGCGCCTGCCATGCACTCCGCCATGAAATACGTGCAGCCGGCTCGCCGCGAACTGCGGCTGCGCACCGTCTTCAACCTGCTTGGCCCGCTCACCAACCCGGCCAACGCTTCAGCCCAGGTCGTGGGAGTCTATTCTGCTGATCTGGTCGAAAAACTCGCGGAAGCGCTCAGCATGTTGGGCGTTCACCGCGCCCTCGTGGTTCACGGCGACGACGGTCTGGACGAAATCACCATTACCAGCCCCACTCGCGTGGCCGAAGTGCGCGAAGGCAGCGTGCGCAGCTATGAAGTCACGCCCGAAGAGTTCGGCTTTGCTCGCGCCAGCCTGCAGGCCATCGCCGGCGGCGACGCCTCCGACAATGCCGCCATCATTCGCGAGATCCTGGATGGAAAGAAGTCGGCGTGCCGCGATGTGGTCGCGCTCAACGCGGCCGCGGCCCTGGTAGCTGCCTCCCGCGCCGACCACATCCGCGATGCCCTTCCCCTGGCTGCTCAGTCGCTCGATTCCGGCGCCGCCCGCCGCAAGCTGGACGCCCTGGTGCGGTTTACAAATTCGGTAGTCATTAATCAGTAGTCAGGAGTCAAGAGTCGGGAGTGAACTGGAACACTGCACATGATGCGTAGATTCCTCGCACTACTATCGGCGGGCGGTTTTACCGTGAGCATTTTCGCCTATATCAGAAGCCTGTTCGGGACGACAAGTGACCACCTGCGCCCCTCGGTGGCGGCGCTTGTCGTCGGAGCGCTTATGCTGCAAGTACCGATCCCTCTTCTTGAACGTTCGTCAGTAAAGGACCGCACGTTCTGGAGGGCATTTGCCCAAGGCATGCCTCGCTGGGCCTACGTCTGCATCAATCTGCTCTGGCTCATTGCTATCGCCCACCTGGTTTGGTTCTTCGTGCGCAGCGACGCCGCCGCGCCCGTCATCAAGGATGGGCAATACGTCCTTAGCAGTCGCGGGCGAATCCGGAGGGAATTAACCGAGCCAAAGTACCTCATCCTCAAGGCAGGCGAACTACGCCTTTATGCGGCTTTTATGATGGCTTGCTACATCACGCCCATGCTCTATTGGTGGTTCCCGCGCAAGCGCGCAGCTGTTGTTCCGTGCCCGCCGTTGTCATCCTGAGCGCGGCAGGAGTCGAAGGACCCCGCGTCATGCGCACCACCACGGCCTTCAATGGCGTTCTAAAAATAGATACGACGGCAAACAAATAACAGCGCGAAAGAAAAAGCAGGTCCTTCGGCGCTCAAGCGCCTCAGGATGACAATCCAATTTAATGCACCCGCGGCTTTTTGCCAGACGGAGCCGCTCCCGCCATCTGCTTCAGCCGCTCGATTTGCTCCAGATGGTTGGGACCGTGCTTCGCCATCATCTGTACGATTTCACCTACTGTGACCTTGCGCTTGTGCTCGGGATGATAGCCGCCCTTCTCCAGGTCCGCGGGCTTGAGCCGGCGCAGTACCCGCAAATTGGCACGGCGCAGGAGCGAGTAGAGCGCGATCAACTCCGGCGTGGTTGGTTCCATGTAACCCAGCTTGCTTGCCCAGGCGTCCTGGTCAATGGGCGCGAAGGTGGGCTCTTTGTCGGCAACGGCCTGGCGCAGGCGGTAGCCATAGACCAGCTCCGAATCTGCCAGGTGCGCCAGAATCTCTTGCACCGACCACTTGTTGGGCGCCGGCTTGTACTGCAGCACCTTGGCGGGCAATCCCATCACCGCCCGTGCCACCTGCTCCGGGCTCTTCTCCGCCATATCCAGCAGCTTCTTGAATTCCTGGGAAGTCATATGAATAACGATTTTAGATTGAAGATTGACGAATTGAAACCAGCATTCAGCACTCAGCATTCAGCATTCAGCACTCAGCCATAGAATATCGATGATCAGAGCAAAAGCTCGTGAGGGGCGCTCTTTGGCAGCAATTTTCACCTAGGAATTGGTCACGGGCTGAATGCTGATTGCTGGATGCTGAGTGCTGGGTCCCCAATCGTCAATCGTCACTCTTCAATCGTCAATTGATCTTCACTTTCTCCATCCACTGCGCCACCTCCACATCCCAGCCCAGGGCCTGCACCATGGCCTGGCGCAGTGCGGTGGCGGCCGCCGGCTCGCCGTGCACCAGGTAGGTGACCCCCGGCTTCTGCGGGAAGGTGCGCAGCCACTGCAGCAGCTCAGGCGTGTCTGCGTGATCGCTGAACTGCTCCAGCGCAGCCACCTGTGCCCGCACCGAAACCATCTGCCCGAAAATCTTCACCTCTTTGGCTCCGCTCTTGATGGTGGCGCCGCGCGTGCCCGGCGCCTGGAACCCGATAAACAGCACCAGGTTGCGCGGGTCGGGCAGGCGCTGTGCCAGGTGGTGCAGAATGCGCCCGCCCGTGGCCATGCCGCTGGACGAGACGATAATCGCGGGATAGCGCAGCTCGTTGATCTTCTTCGACTGCTCCGGCGTGGAATCGAAGTAAAAATCCTGCCACTCCAGCGGCGAGCCGTACTGGCCGATCAGGCGCTTGGCTTCTTCGCTGTACTCGTCTTTGTACTTGAGAAAAACTTCCACCGCGCCGATGGCCATCGGGCTGTCGGCATGCACCGGCACGCGCGGAATCTGCCCCGCTTCAATCAGTTCCTTCAGCATGAAAAGGAATTTTTGCGTGCGCTCCACCGCAAAGGCCGGCACCACCACCGAGCCGCCTCGTTCCACTGTCTTGCGCACCAACTCCGCCAATTCCGGGCGGGGGTCCGTATCCGGGTGCGAGCGGTTGCCATAGGTGGACTCCATCACCACCACGTCCGCCACCTCGCCCTCGGCCGGCCCGGAGTACACCACTTTCCCGGGCGCAACATGCTGGTCGCGCACCCGCCCAATGTCGCCGGTGAACAGCAACCGCCGCGTGTCGCCGTTGATCTTGAGAGTGACTTCCGCCATGGCGGCGCCTAGGATGTGCGCCGAGCGCACAAATCGGAACGAAATCTCCGGGCAGACCTGCACCGTGTTGCCATTCTCCACTGGCTTGAAATATTGCAGGCAGTTCTGCGCCTCCTCGAAGGTGTAAAGCGGCAGGGCAGGCGCGTGCTTCGAGGTCTTGTGGTAGTTATGGAATTCGGCATCTTCTTCCTGCAGGTGGCCGGAATCGGGCAGCAGAATTCGGCACAGGTCAATGGTCGCGGGCGTCGCATAAATTGCGCCACGAAATCCTTCCTTCACCAGCCGCGGAATCCAGCCCGAGTGGTCCAGGTGGGCATGCGTCAGAATTACAGCATCAATCTCCCGCGCTGGGATGGGAGTGTCCTTCCAATTGCGTTCTCGCCATTCCTTCTGCCCCTGGAACAGGCCGCAATCCACCAGCACCTGGAAGCCGCCTTTATTCCCGTTGGCGGAAGTGTTGATCAAATGCTTGGAGCCGGTCACCCCTCCCGCCGCACCCAGAAACTGAATGTAGCTCACGCCATTCCTCCCCACCACGGCGTCATCCTGTGGGCCTTCAGGCCCGAAGGACCCCGCGCGTACTACCGCTAATCACTTAGATCACGGCACAATCCAGCCGCACAATTTTCAGATTGATTGTACATTCCTCGATTCACCACGGAATGGTCACTTAGGCACGTCGTCCGACCGTGTTAAGACCAAAAGAAAAAGAGAGATTTCAACCTCTCAGCTCAATTCAGCATATCCTCAGCGGCTGAAGCCGGAGCATCGCCGCTCGTTAATGCAGCGCTAAAGCGCCGCTCCACCCAAAATCAGCCGATCCTAGGGTGATTGCGGCGGGGTGGTGATCTTCAGCGAGTTGTTATTCGGATCGCTCTCCGGAACGCTGCCATCGTTCACCACTGCCTCGGTCGGCGCTGCCGGTATCCGGATGCGGACCACCGCTGAGCCCTTCGCCGGAACCTGCAGGCGGTGCGACATCTCGCCCTGCGGGGCCTTTGCCGTCACCGGCACTTCGGCCCGGGCATCTCCCGTATTTTTCACTGTGACCGTCAGCACGTACTCGCCGGCCAGCAGCTTTCGCGGATACGCCGATTCAACCTGGAAATCTGGCAGGCCGCGGTCGCGATTCACCCAATCATCGAAGAACCACTCCAGGTTCTGCTTGCTCTGCGCCTGCACCAGCCGCTGCATATAGGAAGATTCTTTGTCCTCGCCGGTGCGGTAAGATTGCAGCGCCCGCCGCAACGCCGGGTCGCCCAGCATGTCGCGTAGCATCCACCACACATACATGGCCTTGGTGTGATAGAAGACGTCATCCGTGGCGCTGATTAGCGACTGGCTGGCCGCCTCCGCCGGTGGCGGCTGCCCCTTGGCTGCGGCTTCGTCCACCGCGCGCTCCGCCTCCACCAGCGGCGGCAGCTGACCGCCCATGTACTCGAGCGCCGCCTGCCGGCCATCCTGCTGTTCGCGTTCCACCGCCTGCAGGAAGTGGGCCACACCTTCGTAAATCCACGGGCGATCTGACACCAGCGAAGCGTGCGCCAGCTGATGCACCATCTGCAGCTGCAGCGGCTTGACGTCTTCGGAATTGAGCGGCGTAAAAAACACGCCGCCGCTCTCAAACGGCGCCGCCTGCGCACTGTTCAGCTCAACCACACGCACCTTGTCGCGCGGCTGGCCCAGCCATTGCGCCACAAAGGGCGCCAGCTTCTGCGCTGCCGCGGCATAGTCGCCTGCAACGGCCTCGTGTTCCGGAATGTGGTACACGGTGATAAGCGGCTGCTGCAGAGCAACAAAATTGCCGATGGCAAACGTGGGCACGGTCAAGCCTAGCGGCGCGAAGCGGTAGGGCGTGCAGCCGGTGATCCCCTGGCCTTCTTCGCTGGGGCTGGTGCGCCCAATCCCTTCCAATTGCCCATTGGCCACCACGGTGAGCGGCGTCTCGTCGTTGATCCAGCAGAAATTCACCTTCAGGCTGGACTGCGCCTCGCGCGCCTTCCAGTCGCCCAGCGCCTGAAAAAGCGCGTTGCCGCT
This sequence comes from Terriglobales bacterium, assembly GCA_035702725.1. Classification (GTDB taxonomy): domain Bacteria; phylum Acidobacteriota; class Terriglobia; order Terriglobales; family Acidobacteriaceae; genus JAICWP01. The sequence continues at coordinate 10,037 of DASSQB010000349.1, forward strand.
GGAAAGGCTTGCTGCCTCAATCTCTATCGGATACCAGGCCACAAACCCGATGCCGCGCACCGCCGTGAATGACGAGCTGATCTGGTCCCAATCGCTGCCCAGCGCCACCGTAGTGGGCGTGCCGATGCGGGTCAGCCGGGTTGCATCCGCGGCAATTGTGCCCGAGTACCCCACCTCAACCTCCACCGTGCCCCGAGGTGGCACAGCGGCTGGCAGGGTCATGATCGCCTCTGTGACGCTGCCGGTGTGGTCAATGTCCGTGGTGTAAGGCTGGGTCTCAAACTGCACCGGCTTGCCGGAAACCTGCACCAGCCGCCAGTTCAAACCGGAAGAAATCTGCATCGCGGCCACCACTTGCGGCTGGCTGGAATCGTTGCGCAGCGTGATCTTGCCCCGTGCCGCCAGCGCCTGCCCCTGCGGATCCACGCGCAATTCCAGATCATAGTTGGTGAAGGTGAAGGCGCCGCGATCCAGCGCTGCAAAGCACGCGGAGGTACATGCGAGCACTAAAAAGGCGAGAAGGAGGAACCGATTCATTCGGGTTGGGAGGATCGCGTTCGGTCCTCGCGCTCGCAGCCATCGGCCGGCTTGGCCGCGCTGCGCCGGCGCTGCCGCGCAATTTCGTACAGAACCACGGCCGCTGCCACAGAGACATTCAGCGACGGCATCTGACCCAGCATGGGAATGGACACCAGAAAATCGCATTTCTTGCGCACCAGTTCGTGCAGACCTTTGCCCTCCGCGCCCAGCACCAGCGCGCAATCCATGTTGTAGTCGAGCGAGTCGTAAGCCTGGGGAGCGCGTTCGTCCAGGCCCACCGTCCAAACATTGCGGTTTTTCAGCCCTTCCAGCGTGCGCGCCACATTGGTAATTTTGGCGATGGGTACATGCTCCACCGCTCCCGCCGAAGCCTTGGCTACGGTTGCGGTCACGCCCGCCGCCCGCCGTTCTGGAATGAGCACCCCGTCAGCGCCGGCACCGTCAGCGGTGCGTATAATCGCTCCCAAATTGTGCGGATCCTCCACGCCGTCCAGAACCACCACCAGGGCGTGGTCGCCGCGGCGTCGCTCCAGAATTTCCTCCACCTCGGCGTAAGTCTTCGCCGAAGTCACCGCCATCACGCCCTGGTGGGAAGCCGTTCCCGCCAGCCGGTCAATATCCTGGCGGGTTACGAAGCGCACTGCCACTCCCACCCGGCGGCACTCGTCAATAATGCGCTGCACGCGATGGTCGTGCCGCTCCCGGGCCACACCCACGTATTCAAAGCCGCGGCCCCGCGACTTCAGCGCCTCGCCTACCGCGTTGATGCCGTAGATGACGTCCACTCGTACCAGTGTAATGCCTGCCGTGGCTTGCCGCGGCCTGCCGCTGCGGAACGATGCCTGGTGGAAACGTCACTTCCGCACCTTCTCAGACCGCATCCAGAAGATCTCCCAACACGTCGGTGCTACGCCACCCGGCTGCTTACGCCTGCACCTGCCTGCGGCTATACTTCCCTGCGTCTTGTCGCACGATTCAAGCAGGCCCGAATCCCCTCTCCAGCAAGCCCGCCCCGCTCTGGGCGTGTTGCTGCTGGGCAGCCTTGCTGTTTCCATTCTCGCCCTGGTGTTCTTTTCCTGGCTGG
>DASSQB010000350.1:0-4005 GCA_035702725.1 Terriglobales bacterium
TTCTTCGTATATGAGGGCAGCAAAGGAGTAATTGGCGATCTGTTTGTCGGCAGCGGCAACGGTGCGCACACGGAAGGCAATGGCACGCGCGCTATAGAGGTCCGTCTGCTCACCCACGTAATCGAGACTCTGCAGCGTTCCCCCGGCATTCACCGCGTGGAAGCGCAACTGCTGGTGCACGAAACCGGCGCCGTCTCGCGCCCGTTCCTGGACCAGGGCTTCCGCCGGCATCCCCGGCTGTTCATGGTGTTGCCGCTGCGCACAGCGGCGGCAACAACGGCCAAGCTGCCGGCCGACATCGAGATTCGCCCCTGGACGGAGCACGATTACCAGGCAGCTGCAGCGGTGATCACGGCCGCCTATCGCGGACACATAGATTCCGAAATCAACGATCAGTACCGCAGCCTGAGCGGCTCAGTGCGATTCCTCAACAACATAGTTCGCTTCCCGGGGTGCGGCGTCTTCGATGCCGAGGCCTCATTCGTAGCCGTACACCGCCCGACGCGCTCGCTGGTGGGAGTAATCCTTTGTTCGCGGGTGAAGCACGACGTGGGGCATGTGACGCAGGTTTGCGTAGTGCCCGAGCTGCGCGGCCACGGCATCGGCGAAGTGCTTATTGCGGCCAGCACCCGCGCTTTGCGCCAGCGCAGCTTTGAACTGCTATCCCTCACCGTGACTCAGGGTAATGAGCGGGCAGTCCAACTCTATGAGCGCCTTGGTTTCTCCACCACCCGGGTGTTCGACGCTTTCGTGTGGGAAGGCTAGGTTTCTGTGATCTGAGCCGCCAGCACCCGCCATCCTTGCGACTTTGAAACTGGTACCCTAGGCGTGATGCCCGCCCTTGTGAAGATGCCGCCGGCCGTGCTACCTTGCGCGGTTTCGTCGGGTCTGCATCTCAGCTAGCCGCGAGGAGTTCTTATGAGCGCCGAAACCACCACCATATCCCCCTCCCTCGGTGGTAAGAAGCACCAGCCCTTTGTTCCTCCCAGCATGCAGATGCGCGAGTTCTCGCTGCGCGCCTTGATCCTGGGCATGATCATGACTGCCATCCTGGGTTCGGCCAACGCCTACCTGGGCCTGCGCGCGGGCATGACCATCGCCGCCACCTACCCTGCCGCCGTAATCGGCATGGCAGTGCTGCGTCTGCTGAAAGGCTCGGTGCTGGAAGAAAACATTGCCCGTACCATCGGCTCGATCGGCGAATCGGTGGCGGCCGGCGCGGTATTCACCATCCCAGCTTTCGTGCTGGCCGGCTTATGGCCCGGCCTGGCTGGGAAGTACTGGCAATCGGTGGCGCTGATGATCATCGGCGGCACGCTGGGCATTCTGTTCGTCACCCTGCTCCGCCGAGTGATGGTGGAAGACCCCGAACTGCCCTTCCCCGAATCCGTGGCTGCCTCAGAGATTCATAAAGCCGGGCAGCAGGGGGCCAAGGCAGCCAAAATCCTTTTCGCCAACATGGGATTCGGCGCGCTCATGTACTTCCTCTCCCAGATCAACCTGTTCTGGTACACGCGGCAGCTGCTGGTGAAGATTCCCTCCATGGCCAAGGGGCTTACCATTGGACGCGGCTCCACTGCCCCCAGCGTCGCCACCGGCGGCATGACCACCTTCACCTCCCCGGCCATCAGCCCCGCCTATCTGGGCGTGGGCTACATCATCGGGCCACGCCTGGCAGCTTTGAACTTTGCCGGTGGCGTGGTGGCCTGGGGTTTGCTGGTTCCCCTCCTAATTTATTTTCTCGGACCCAACCTGCCCATGCCCGCAGGAAGCAATGCCATGGGCTATTGGGGAGGAGTTGCCGGCGCGGTCTGGTATTCCATTGTGCGGCCCATCGCCGTGGGCGGCATGCTGGTGGGCGCCGGTTTCACTCTGTTCCGCATGCGCAAACAATTGGGCGCGGGCATGGCACGCGCCATCTCCGACCTGAAAAAGTCCGCCGCCGCGCACGAAGCCACTGACCGCACGGAGCGCGACCTGAACGCCAAGGTCGTGTTCGCCGGGGTGGGGGTAGTGCTGCTGGCCATGATCGCCCTCTACTACTTCTTCATCGTGGGCGCCGGCAACCTGACTATGTCGAAGGTGGTCGGCGGGGCAGTGGTGGCCGCTCTGGTCATGGTGATTCTCGGCTTCTTTTTCGCCGCCGTCTCCGGAAACCTGGTGGGCCTGATCGGCTCCTCCAACAATCCAGTGTCCGGTCTGACCTTGTGCACCTTGGTTGTGGTGGCGCTGCTCATGGTGGCGCTGGGCGTTTCCGGAGTGGGTGGCGTGGCGGCGGTGCTGGGCGTAGCCGCCGTGGTCTGCGTTTCCTCGGCCGTGGCCGGCGAAATGCTTCAGGACTTGAAGGTCGGCCATATCCTGGGCGGCACTCCGTCCAAGATGCAGATCGGCGACCTGTTCGGCATCGCCGTTTCCGGCCTCGTCCTGTTCTTCCCCCTCATGGTCCTGGATAAGGCCTACCACTTCGGCACCGCGGCGCTGCCCGCGCCACAAGCCGGGCTGATGGCCATGCTGGCGCAGGGCATTGTCGGCGGCAACATGGCCTGGCCGCTGGTGGTGGTGGGCATCCTCATGGGCTTCGCCATGATCCTGATTGAAGTGCGCAGCCCCATGCTGTTTGCCGTGGGCATGTATCTGCCGCTGGAGACCACCTTTGCCATTTTTGTGGGCGGCGTGATTCGCTGGATCACCGACCGCCTGCGCGACCGCCGCGGCTTCAACGACGCACAGAAAGCTCGCGTGGACAACGCCGGCGTGCTTACCGCCTCCGGGCTGATCGCAGGCGAGGCGCTGTGCGGGCTGGTGATCGCCGGCATCGTGGGCTCGGGCCACTCACTGCCGCAAATTTTCGAGAATCCGCACTGGATTTCCGGGCTGATTGGGCTGGCCCTTCTGATCGGCGTGATGATCAAGGTGCCACTGGCCAACGCCGGCAGGCCCGAGGATCCCGCGCCACCGACGGCGATCATGTGATCGTGCTTGGCGGGCCGTCTGAGACCCGCCGCGATCATCCTGAGCGCAGCGAAGGATCTCAACACAGAGGACACAGAGGAAGAAATCAGGAAATCACTCGACTCCCGAGACTAACCTCTTGCGCTCACGCTGTCGTTAACTAGAAACTTTTTTCCTCTGTCATCCTGAGCGCAGCCGGAGTCGAAGGACCTTGCTTCTGTTTGATGTGCATCTGCCGCCGCCAGGGAATTCTCACATCTACAGTGCGTCGGCTGTGATCCCAGCAGAAATTCCCTTTGACAGCTCCGTATTTCCGGAACCGCAGGGGTGTTTCGACTCGGGCATACGCCCTCGCTCAACATGACAGTAGCTATCTTTGGAGATGATCGAAGCACCGTTTGCGCCTGCAGATTCGAAAATATTTCATCATCCATCTAAAATCCCTCTGTGAACTCTGTGTCCTCTGTGGTTAAGAACCTGGCTGAGGTGCGTGAGCGGATCGCTGCGGCCGCACGCAGCGCAGGCCGTCTCCCCGAAGAGATCGCGCTCATGGCGGTCTCCAAGACCTTTCCTGCGGGAATCATCCGCGAAGCCTATCAAGCTGGCCAGCGGCTTTTCGGCGAAAACCGCGTGCAAGAGTTCGCCGACAAGGCGGGCGCTCTGCAGGCGCTGCCCGATGCGGAATGGCACATGATTGGCCACCTGCAAACCAATAAAGCTGCCAAAGCGGCGGAGTTGTTCAACGCGGTGGATTCTGTGGACTCGCTCCGCCTGGCACAGAAGCTGAACGCGGCTGCACAAAAAGCGAACAAGCGCTTGTCGATGCTGATTGAAATTAACGTCGGCGGCGAAGCCGCTAAGAGTGGCGTTGCGCCCGATTCGCCCGAGCTCGAGCAGTTGCTGGCTGCCGCGCCGCAGCTCACGGCGCTCAAGTTTCGCGGCCTGATGACCATCCCACCTTTTAGCGATGACCCGCAGCAGGCACGGCCCTATTTCCGGCGTCTGCGCGAGCTGCGCACGCAGATTGCAGCTCGTCACCTCCCTGCCGTGAAC
>DASSQB010000351.1:0-2459 GCA_035702725.1 Terriglobales bacterium
CAGGTCTCCGGGACCATCTCCAGGCTCAACGTCGACTTCAACTCGCGCGTGAAGAAAGGCGAGGTGATCGCCGAACTGGATTCCTCGCTGTTTCAGGGAGCGCTGCTGCAGGCGGAAGCGGACCTGCAGAATGCCCGCGCCACGCAGGCTTCTGCCCAGGCTGACCTGCAGAAGGCGCAAGCTGCCGCGGCACAAACCAAGGCGGATTACGCCCGCAATGCGGCCTTGGTGAAGGATGGCGTGGTCAGCGCGCAGCAGTTCGACTTGGCCAAGGCCAGTGCCGATACCAACGACGCTGCCGTAGTGGCCGCCGAGGCTCAAGTAAAGCAAGCGGCAGCGCAGGTGAGCCTCAAGGCCGCAGCGGTGCAAGTCGCTAAAACGAACCTGGGTTACACGATCATTCGTTCGCCCATTGACGGAATCGTGGTCGCACGCAACGTGGACGTCGGCCAGACCGTGGCCGCGTCTCTGCAGGCGCCTACACTCTTCAACATCGCGCAGGACCTTACCAAGATGCAGGTTGACACGCAGACCGACGAGTCGGATGTGGGCAACATCAAGGTGGGCCAGGAATCCACATTCACGGTGGACGCCTATCCCAATCAGACTTTCCGCGGGAAGGTGGTGCAGATCCGTCTGAACCCCACCACGGTGCAGAACGTGGTCACCTACGACACCGTGATCGCCTTCGATAACCCGCAGATGAAGCTTTTCCCGGGCATGACGGCGTACGTGAACATTCCCGTGGCTACCGCCGAGAACGTTCTGGAAGTGCCGAATACCGCGCTGCGCTTCAAGCCCGACATGAAGCCGGAGCAGCTGCGGGCGGTGTATGAGAAGTACGGGCTCAGCCAGATGGCGGCATCGAGCGGCTCCGCAAGCGCAAGCAAGCCAGCAACTGGCAGCGCGCCCGCCGCGGCAACCCGTGTGCCGCGTCACGACGTGAGCGTGGTGTGGAAGGTGGCGGCAGACAAATCGCTGCAACCCGTGCAGATTCGCACGGGCATTACCGACCACACCAACACCGCGGTGGCCCAGCTGCTCAAGGGCAGCCTGCAGCCTGGAGATGAGCTGGTGACGGGCGCGGTCAGCACCACCCAGAAATCCGGCGGGCTCGGAGCCGGAATGACGAGGATGCGCTAATGGCAACCATCACCCAAAACGAAATGATTAGCCAGGTTGAGCTGGCGCAGGCTGAAGGCGCGGCGCTCGCAGGGCAGGTTATCCGCGTCGAGGACGTGCACAAGTACTACGCCCTGGGCGAGAACAAGGTGCACGCCCTGCGCGGCGTGAGCGTGGAGATCGCGCGCGGCGAGTTTGTGGCCATCATGGGCGCCAGCGGCAGCGGCAAATCCACTTTCATGAACCTGCTGGGCTGCCTGGATAAGCCCTCGAGCGGGCGCTACCTGCTGGAAGGCACCGATGTTTCGCAGCTCGACAAGAAAGCGCTCGCCGCCATCCGCAATCGCAAGCTGGGTTTTGTTTTCCAGGGATTCAACCTGCTTTCGCGCACTACCGCGCTGGAAAACGTGGAGCTGCCTACTTTGTACGCTCGCCTGCCCAAAGAGGAGCGGATGGAGCGCGCCAAAGAAGCGCTGCAATTGGTTGGCCTGGGAGAGCGCATGGAGCATTTTCCCTCGCAGCTTTCCGGCGGCCAGCAGCAGCGCGTGGCCATCGCCCGCGCCCTGGTGAACCGGCCCTCCATCCTGCTTGCGGACGAGCCCACCGGCAACCTGGACAGCCGCACCTCGGTGGAAATCATGCAGATTTTTCAAACGCTGAACGAGAGCGGCCTGACGATTGTGCTGGTCACGCACGAGCCTGACGTCGCCCGCTTCGCTAAGCGCACCATCGTATTCCGCGACGGCAAAATTCGCCGCGATGAGCCGGTGAAGGAGCGTCCCCGCGCGGCCGAAATGCTGAAGAGCATGCCTACGGTGGAGGACTGAGAGGACGTTATGGACCTGCTATCCATTCTGCGAATCGCGATTCGGGCGCTGTCGCGCAACAAGATGCGCTCCGCGCTCACCATGCTGGGCATCATTATCGGCGTGGGCGCGGTGATCGCCATGGTGGGCGTGGGTCAGGGCGCCAGCAAGCAGGTGCAGGACCAGATTTCCGCCATGGGCTCGAACATGCTTTTTGTATCCAGCGGCACCGTAAACCGTGGCGGCCTGCGCCTGGGCTGGGGCCAGACCAAGACCCTGGTTTATGACGACATGAAGGCCATCGTGCAGCAGGCGCCGGCGGTGAAGGAAGTCGCCCCCGGCAGCCAGACCACCGCGCAGGTCGTTTTTGGCGGCGACAACTGGTTCACCAACATCCAGGGCACCGAGCCGCAGTATTTCGATATCCGCTCCTGGCCGATGCAGGAAGGCGTTTCATTTACGGAAGGCGATGTGAATTCTGCTGCCGATGTGGCCGTTATCGGCGCCACCGTGGGCCAGAACCTGTTCGGC
>DASSQB010000352.1:0-10283 GCA_035702725.1 Terriglobales bacterium
GCTTCATCCCGCGCGTGGCCATGCCGGTGGCACGTCCGACGATGGCGGCTTCGGCGAGCGGAGTATTGAAGACGCGGTCCGGGCCGAACTCCATCTGCAATCCGGAGGTCAGCTTGAACACTCCGCCCTTGCCTTTGATCAGCTTCTGCTGCAGGTACTCTTCGCGGCTGCAATCGGCCACGTCCTCGCCAAACACCACGAGGCGCGCGTCGCGCTTCATCTCGTCGTGCAGGCAGGCGTTGATCAGGTCCGCCATGGTCTTCTGCGCGGTAGCGGCGGCAATGGTGGGCTGCGCGTGGTTCTTAGGATTGGCAAACGCCGGCTCGGTGGCAAATGCCGGCGAGCCAGGATCGAGGTTGGGAGAATAAATGAAATGCATTACCGACTCTGGGGAGGGCTTGGCCGCGCACACGGCGCGGTCGCTGACGTCCTGCACCTCTGCCTCCACCTGCTTCTCGAGCCGGTTGATGCTTTCTTCGTCCAGAATGCCCTCGCGCACCAGGAACATCTGCAGTCGGCTGATGGGGTCGCGCCGCGACTCCTCCCGCCGTTCTGCCTCCGGCCGGTAAAGGCGTTCATCATCGGAAAGCGAATGCGAGTAAGGCCGCACCACGTGCCCATGCAGGAAAGCCGGGCCATTTCCCCCCCGGATGTGCTCCGCGGCTTTACGGAAGGCGGTGTAGCTGGCCACCGGGTCTGTGCCGTCGAATTCGGCAAAATGGAAGTGTGGAAAATTGGCCACCAGGCGGGAAATGTTGCCTCCGGCGGTCTGCACTTCGATTGGCACGGAGATGGCGTACTCATTGTCCTCCACGCAGACCAGCAGCGGCAATTTCCGAGTGGAAGCGGTGTTCATGGTCTCCCAGAACTCGCCTTCACTGGTCGCTCCTTCGCCGCAAGAGACGTAGGTGATTTCATCGCCCTGGAAATGAACATCCTTGAACTCACGGTAGTCGCCCTGCGCCTTCTGGGTCGCCTCGGGATGCGCGGCATAATAGCGACCCGCCTCGGCGCACCCCGCCGCCTGCAGCAGTTGGCTGCCGGTAGGCGAGGAACCCGTTACGATGTTGAGCTTGGGATCAGCCCAATGCGAGGGCATCTGCCGCCCGCCGGAAGCGCGGTCCTCGGCTGAGCCCACCGCCTGCAGCAGCATCTCCAGCGGGGTTACCCCCAGCGACAGGCAGAGCGCCCGGTCACGGTAGTAGGGATAAAACCAGTCGTAGCCCGGCTTGAGCACCAGCCCCGCGGCCACGCCCATAGCTTCGTGCCCGGCTCCGGATATCTGGAAGAAAATTTTTTGCTGGCGCTTGAGGAGGATTTCCCGGTCATCCAGCCGCCGCGAAAGGAACATCAGGCGGTAGAGTTCGATGAGCTGCTTGCCGGTAAGGCCCTCGTAGGTCTTCTCCGGCCCACGGTCCGCCTCAGCGGCGGCGCCTTTGGCCGGCTTAGGTTCTACTTTGGTGGTCGCCATCCGACTCCTCAGATGTAATCTTCGGCTCAGTCATTGGACGCGCAGCGCTCTCCTGCCGCATTGTAAGCCACCGGCGGCTCTACGAATATACTGGATTAGGCTCGCATCAAACCAGCGGAGCCACTTGGGAACTCATGGTTAGAAGCAATCGCAACCTGAATGGTAGGCCGCTTAAGCTGTTGATTTTTGACTTGGATGGCACGTTGATTGACTCCCGGTTCGACCTGGTTAATTCCGTGAACGCCACGCTCCAACATTTCCACCGCGCGGAGCTGCCGCCCGAAATCATCGCCACCTATGTCGGCGACGGCGCTCCCATGCTGATGCGCCGCGCCCTGGGGGATCCTAGCGACGAGGGCTTCTTGGCTGAGGCCCTGGCGTACTTCCTTGCGTATTACCGGGTTCATAAGCTGGACCATACGCATGCCTACCCAGGCGTGCCGGAGATGCTGACCGCCTTGCGCCAGAGCGGCAATGGAACCGAACGCCACATGGCCGTACTCTCCAACAAGCCCGTAAACCCCTCCCGGCAGATCGTGGAGGCGCTAGGCCTCGGGCCCTTTTTCGATCAGGTGTACGGCGGCAACAGCTTTGCCACCAAGAAGCCTGATCCCGAGGGTGCCCGCAAACTGATGGCAGAAGCCGGCGCCTCGCCGGAGGAAACCGTGATCATCGGGGATTCCTCCATTGACATTCTGACCGGCCACAACGCCGGCACCTGGACCTGCGGAGTGACCTACGGCTTTGCGCCGCAAACCCTGCAGGAACTGCCGCCGGATCTGCTGGTGGACTCGCCCCAGGAACTGGCCGAGGCGCTGGGGTAGGAGCAGGTCTCTGTACCGTGCCCAGTTGTTAGTCCGACGGCAGCCCATCCAGCCCTGTAACCAGTGAGAAGGCCATTTATCGCCAAGCACGCCCTGTGCCCAGTGGACTCCGGATGAAGGTCTAAATTACCCTAGCCCGACGCCCGTCCGAACGGCACGGGCCGGAAAAGCGGGAGGCATTCAATGAATCTTTCGGCGAATTGGAAATCAAGTCTAATTCTGCTTGTCTTTGCTGCTGCGACTGCGTTATCGACAGCGGCGGCAACCGTTGATACGGCGGCAGTGGCCGAAACCATTAAGGCGAACGTCGCCCAACTGGTCGCTGGACTCAATGCCCACGATGCTTTCAAGACCACCGCTTTTGACGCCCCGGATATCGTCTCCATGGAATGCGGCAGTCCTTCAACCATTGGGCTCGAAGCCGACAGACAGGGCTTCCAGGCGGGCTTTGCCCATGACCCTCTTTGGAAAGTCAGTCTCATCGACGAGACTGTAGATGTTGCGAGCAGCGGAGACTTGGCCGTTTACCGGGGCACCTATAACGAAGACAACAGTCGTGCAGGCGTGCTGCTGACCCATAAGACAAACTTCATTGCAGAGTTCAAGCGCCAAGAAGATGGAACTTGGAAGATTGTCTGGTACAGCGTTTCCAACATGGAGAAATCGCATCCGAAATAATTTTCGGAGTCTAGCCGGTGTTTTCGCGGACAGATTTCGCTCAACCGAAGATAACCGGCGGTTTCACTATTGATTCTTCCAACCAGGTACTGAGCTACTCGGTGCTGAAATCGTTGACAACTCCCTCGCCGCGCCCCACACTGCTGCCAACCCATGTTCAACGGCAATTTCGGTTTTACCCTGGCAGAGCTGCGCCGGCTGCGGGCGCTGAAAACTCCGCACGGCATCCAGCGCTTCCTGGATGAACTGGACTACCACTTGGCCGATACGGCCTGGTCGCCGCGCCGCGTGCTGCGTGCGCGCACCGCCCATTGCCTGGAGGGAGCCATTTTCGCTGCTGCCGCCCTGCGCGTCCTCGGCTATCCGCCGCTGGTGATTGACCTGGAAGCCGAGCGCGATACCGACCACGTAGTGGCCGTCTATCGCATGGGTGGCGCCTGGGGCTCCATCGCCAAGTCCAATTACTCCGGCTGCCGCGGCCGCCAGCCCATTTACCGCAACTTGCGTGAGCTGGCCCTCAGCTACTTCGAAGGCTACTTCAACCTGCGCCGACAGCTTTCCCTGCGTTCTTTTTCCCGCCCCATTAACCTGGCCCGCTTCGACCATCTCAACTGGATGACTACCGACAAGCCGGTCTGGTTCATCCCCTTCTACCTGTTTAAAGTGCACCACTACCGTTTGCTGAAACCGGGCATGGCCAAGCGCCTGGCCCGGTTGGACCAGCGCTCGTTTCAGGCCGGCCTGGTGGGACATCGCTGGAATTCCAAGAACAACTAGGGAAATGCAGGAGTCAGGAGTCAGCGATTGGTAGCTGATAGTTGGTCGGTAGTCGTTGCTCACGTCGTTAGCACCGAGCCATTCACCGAAGCTCACAGGCTAAAGAACAGCGCCATCGGGCGCGAAATAGTAAAGCCCAGGACGACAGTCCTGGGTAGGTACGCCTGCCAATCCTGAGCCCCGTAGGGGCGGCACCACGCCACACCGGCACAAACAAAAAGGGCGACCCGCAGGTCGCCCCGAAATACCATTCGACTTTCTCTAGTGGTGCGGCGTCGATGTTGACGTAGAACGGGAAGAAGTGCCCGTGGATATCCTGCCGGTGGAGCCCATCGTCCCAACGCCACCCATCCGCGGCGTACCCATGCGCGGCGCGCTCATCGCCGGTGAGCGCGAGATAGAGCCACGCGGAGTCATCGCGGTTCCGTGCGGGCCCATTGTTACGGTGCGCCCCGCCTGCATGCTTCCGCCATGGACGGGAACATTGGTTACCATGCGTCCCGGCCTGCCTCCCAGCATCGCAGCACCGGCCGAGCCTTCGCGTAGTGCCATTGGACTACGCGGAATTGGCCTGACCGGCACCGTGGGATGATTGGCCACCGTCTTCACTGGAGGGGCAACAGGAGCCTTGAATCCGGCAGGAGCATTCACCACCACAGGCGAGGCATTCCAGCCGTAGAACCCTCCCGGCTGCCAGCACCAGCCCCAACCCGGCACAAAGGCCCAATTGCCGTAGCGGTAGGGCATCCAGCCCCACGGATACTGTGAAACAAACGTGTAGCCCACGCCCGGATACCAAGCCCAAGCGCCGTTCATAAACGGGTCCCAGCCCGCGCCCATGTAGTATGGCTGCCACAGCCAGCCCCAACCCGGCTGATAAAAATAGTTGCCGTAGTAGTTCAGGTCAGCCAGGCCATAGCTGTAGGGCCAGGAGTTGGTGGCAGCGTTGTTGTAGCTGTACTGATTCTGAAACTGTCCTTCCTGCTTATTCCACTTGTCGTACTGGTCGGAGGGAACACCCTTGGCCACCTCGTAAGTGCCGGCCTCGCCCAGGTTGACGTCCAGCGTGTGGTTCTTGGCCACTTTCACTTCGCCCGCTAGCCCCTGCACCTGCACCTCGCCTTTGGTCACGGAAAGCTTTGCCGATTTATCATTCCGCTCAATGCGGAAGCTCGCCGCGTCCTTAATGGTCACGTGCTGGTCGCCGAACTGGACGGTGAAATCATTGTTCTTCTGCTTGCTGATGTTGAAATAGGCCGTACCCTCGTTGACCTCGGCCGCGCTCACCTTGGCGCCGGAATCACGCAGGGATAATTGAGGAAATTCCACGATGGTGTCGGGCGTCAGGCGAACCGTGCTGCCGTCTTCAAATTCCACCTCGGCCAACCCGCCCGCCTTGGTCCACAGCTTCGCACCTTGCGTAATGGGCATATTGCGCAGGGCTTTTTCGTAACCTGTGCCGTGGTCAATCTGCACGTCGCCGTCAAGGTCGCTCAGGCGAACAATCCGTACCTGGCTGTCGGCAAGGGCGGAGATGGTGAACAGCCCGCAGATAAAGACCGCCAGCAGGAGAAGCGCTTTGCTTACTCGCTGGGTCATGGGGAACTCCTGGGGAAAATCCTCTCCCCTATTAGACGTTCTTATTGTACCCCCGGTTGCAACCAGAGTTGCCGGAGAAGGGCGGCAAATGGCTGAAGACAAGAAGTTTGCTCCTTTTGGGTGGAGACCGTCTTGGGCACCGGCCGCTCACGCCTCCTCTTGGCATCGTTTAGAGGTGCTCGCACTATATGCCCTACAGCCTGATAGGATAGCCCGATTTTATGACCTCAATCATCCAGGTGGACCTCGTCAAGCGCCGGGTGATGACGCCCCGCTTGCAACTCACGCCAGCCACCATTGCCAGCCTGGAAACTGAACTGCGCCACGATTACGTTGCTTTGGCGGACCTGCTCTCAGCAACCGTGCCCTCCTCATGGCCTCCTGATCTTTATGACGATGATGCCCGCCATTACTCCCTCAGCAAGCTGCGGGAATCGCCGGAACACGCGGATTGGTGGACCTGGTACATCCTGCTTCCACAACCTGGCCGGAAGCCTGATCTGGTGGGAGTTGGCGGCTTCAAGGGGCCACCCAGGATGGGAGTGGTGGAGATCGGTTACGGAGTGGTCAAGGAATTCCAGCGCCATGGTTATGCTACCGAGGCTGCTGCCGGCCTGGTGCGCTGGGCGCAAGCTCACCCACAGATCAGCATGGTCGCGGCGCACACCCTGCCCGAGCTGATCGCTTCGATTCGCGTGCTGGAGAAAAACGGCTTTGTGCAGCGCGGCACGCCTGAGGAGGAGGGAGCCATGCGCTTCGAACTCGATCTGCCCGCGAGGCCGGGCTGATTAGCGCCGGCGCGGGCCCGCCGAGCCCAGTAGCAAGAGGTGCTGCGCATGCTGCTTGTCAATGTGCATCACTTGCGGGTCATCGGCGATCTTCTGCAGGATGGGCGACACCGCCTGCAGTTCGTCCAGTTGGCCTTCGTCCGCCATCTGATCCATGCGTTTCAGTTCGTCATCCAATCCCAGTTTCTGGTGATCGTAGTAGTACTGCAGCCGACGGCCGAACTCCAGGGTGGTTGAAATGCCCTGAAAAAGCTTGGTCAGTTCCTGAATGTCCTGATTGCTGGAATAGTTATACGTGGTGGAGTTATTGGTCTTCTGGTCCGTGTAGTACAGGGTTTTAGCGCCTGTATTGGCCAACCGTCCCTTGTGGTACTCGTAGTCCCCTTTGAAGTAGTGCAGCTTCTTCGCCAAATCAAAAATGCGGGTCCGAGCAGCCTGCGAGACCACAAACTTCGTAATGTAGGGATCGCCTTCCATATCGCCGGCTACGGGGCTGGAACGGTAGGCGGCATTGCCCGTGCTCTCCACGGAAATGGAGTAGTAGGGAGGCACTGCTCCCGCTAATTCCAGCGAGAAACTGACAATCGGCTCTGGGGTGAAAGTCTGCTGCGGGTGCAGGTTCGGAACCTGTGCCAACAGCGCCAGGGGCAACACAACGAGAATTGAAATCAACATCCACCGGCCAACTCGCATGATCGTTTCCCTAGGTTTGCGCGGCCGCCTGGCGCGCCAGCGTCGCCGCCGTATGCAGGTGGCAGATGGCAATGGCCAGCGCGTCCGCGGCGTCGGATGGCTGGGGTAAGGATTCCAGGCAAAGCAGGCGGCTCACCATGTGCTGCACCTGCGACTTCTCTGCCCGACCGTAGCCCACTACCGCTGACTTGATGGCCAGGGGCGCGTATTCGGCCACGGGCAGTCCGGCCGTAGCCGCCGCCAGCATGGCCACTCCCCGCACCTGACCCAGTTTCAATGCTGATTTGACGTTCACGGCGTAGAACACATCTTCGATGGCCACATCGTCCGGGCGGTGTTCCTGAATCAGCTCACTGAGCCGGCAAAAGATGCGGTTTAGCCGCGCCGGCAGCGGTTCGCGGCTGTTCAAGTGGATTGCTCCTACTGTCCGGCAACTCAGGCGGCCGTCCTCGGCTTGCTCGACTACTCCGTAGCCCGTGTACTCGGTGCCGCAGTCAATGCCCAGGACCCGCATGGCAAAAATCTTACACCATCGGTAGTTGGTAGCTGCTAGCTAGTGCCCGGAAGGCCAGCCTTTGTTGCCCATCAACTACCAACTACTCGCTGCCAACTACTCTCGAGCAGCTACTCCGGTGAGCTTGTGATCTGATTTTCAACCTGCCTCAGCGCTTCTTCCAAAGGCCACCCTGCTTGCGCCCGAGAACATCCAACTGAGTGCCACTGTTTCGTCAAAATCCACGCCTGCCATACCTTTTGAGGCACACCGGGAGAAATGAGGAGAGGTCTCGCATTCTTGACGGCCTTGCTGGTCGTGGCGCTCGGGCCACCGTTGCCGGCTCGATCATGGTCAGCTGGGCAGAGCGCCTCTTCGGCAGCCGATCCCCAGGTTATCGCTGGGCCCATCCCTGAAAAGGTAACTAGCACCTCGGCCGTGGTGTGGTGGCAGACCACGGCGCCGGAAGAATCCATCCTCATATACGGCACCTCGCCCACTGACCAGCCCTACCGTGTGCAAAGACCCTGGACCACCAGCACGCACGAAGTCAGCATGAAAAAGCTGCAGCCCGGCACCACCTACTACCTCGCCGTCTTGCAGCCGGATGGCGCTAAGAGCGCCATTGGACAGTTCACCACTCAGCCGCTGGGGTACAGCCACGATAGCAATGTGCGCATCACCAACGGCCCCCTGTTCGAGCAAATCACTCCCGATTCCGCCACCATCGCCTGGTCTGCGAATCTGCCTTCTGCATTCCTCGTGCACTACGGCACCGACCCGCAAGACCTCTCGCAAACGGTGGAGGCGCCCTGGACTCCGACCACGCATCGGGTGGTGCTCCGGGGCTTACAGTCTGATACTCACTACTACTTCAGCATTGAATCGAACCAGCAATTGTCTGCTCCCACCCAGGCGACACAGGAATCGGGCGAGCAAACGACCGCGGCCCCTCCCGTTCAGATTTATGCCTTCAGCACACTGGCGCGCGGACAGCAGGCCCTCAACATCGGCCCACGGCACTCATATTGACTCCAGCATCGGCCTGCCTCTGGCCGGCGGATGCAGGCAGAAAGCAGCGCATCCTACGCCCGGTAAACGGTTTAATCTTGACAATGCCTCTCGTCGGCCACGGTTTCGACGCGCAAACGTGGTAGTCTATTTTCTTCCCGCCAAGGCCAGGTTCAGGGCCGAGTCGCAACGATCGCCAGCACCGGTTCGACACCCGCCAGGGCGAGACCATGCGTAACTGGAGCGCCAAATGAAGGTTGGAATTCTTACCGGCGGGGGCGACTGCCCTGGGCTTAATGCGGTGATTCGCGCGGTCGTGCGTAAGGGCGTTTTCCACTACAAGGACGAGTTCGTCGGCTTCCTGGAAGGCTGGCGGGGAGTGCTGGAAAACAAGACCCAACCTCTCGACCTCTCCAACGTTGGCGGCATTCTGCCGCGGGGCGGCACCATTCTGCGCACCTCGCGCACCAATCCCGGCAAGCACGAACATGGCCTGGAGCGTTGCATCGAAAATCTCAAGGCGAACGGGGTAGACGCACTGGTGGCCATCGGCGGTGATGACACCATCTCCGTCGCCCTTCGCCTCTACCAAATGGGCGTGAAGGTGGTGGGCGTGCCCAAGACCATTGATAACGACCTGAGCGGCACCGACTTCACCTTTGGGTTCGATACCGCCGTCAACGTAGCCACTAGCGCCATTGACCGCGTGCACACCACTGCCGAAGCTCACAACCGGGTGATGGTGGTGGAGGTGATGGGCCGGGATTCAGGCTGGATCGCCATGTACAGCGGTATTGCCGGGGGTGCTGACGTCATCCTCATACCGGAGAAGCCCTTCGACATTGAGGAAGTGGCTGAGACCATCCGCCTGCGCCATGCCCGCGGACGGTATTTCAGCATCGTGGTAGCCGCCGAGGGCGCCAAGTTCGCTAACGATACCGACCGCCAGCACGGCGCCCCCGTGGTCAGCACAGTGGGCACTGACGAGTTTGGCCACGTTCGCCTGGGCGGCATCGGCAACCTGCTGGCTCACGAAATCGAACGCCTCACCGGCTTCGAAACCCGTGCTGTGGTGCTGGGACACATCCAGCGGGGTGGCTCGCCCAGCGCCTTCGACCGCGTGCTGGCCACACGCTACGGCATCGGCGCCATTGACATGGTGCACCGCGGTGAATTTGGGTGCATGGCGGCCTTGCGCGGCAACAAAATCGTCTCCGTTTCCCTGGCTGAGGCCATCGGCGAGAACCGCAAGGTGGACCAGGATTTGATCGAAGTTGCCATTGGCATCCTCGACAAGCTCAAGGACACCGACAAACCCAAGGAAGCAAAGGAAGCGGTTACCCGCTAGGACGTCTCCCCGAGAAACGGCTCGCTTTTTACGACGGGAAGCAGCGGGCAAACGCCAGCAGCAGGCGCGGTGAGCCATGGATGCGGATCTTTCTGCGGAGCAGAGCCCACACCAGATTGGCTTCCTTGCGCAGAAAGCGCAGCCAGGTTTCGCTATCAGCCGTCAAACGCAGATCAGCTTTCCCGTCGTGGCCCTCCGTGACCCTTAACCTTCCGTGGTCGATCATTATCGTGGCCTTCAGCTCCTCCGCGCCACTGAACGTGAAGTGGTAGGTGGCCCTGAGCCCTGCGGCCCTGCCCGGCTGGAATACGAATGGCAGTCCGCGTACAAAACCGCGAACCCCGCCCTGGCCGGCAAGTCCATTGGATACCCGCTTTATCTTTTTGTGCGGAAACCGCCGCGCCACGTACTCTTCCGCATCCGACCCCTTCACCACGTAAACGGTTTCCACCTTTTTCTGGAACGGCTTAAGCACCTTGTCCAGGTACTGCTTGCGATCGTTCAGAAAAGGAGCGATCACGTCCTCGCCCGCCGGGCAAACCGCCATGCAGTAAGCCGCCTTGTAGTTGGCGCCGAAGGAAAGGCTTTGCCACATGGAAAC
>DASSQB010000353.1:0-6943 GCA_035702725.1 Terriglobales bacterium
CCGTGCGCGGCCACGCAGCAGGCGCACAGCGTCGCGGGTCAGGGCGCGCAGGAAGGGCCCGCCCCAGATGCCCACTGAAAGCAGCCCGCCGAAGAAGATGACGGCGTGAATGCTGGCCCGGCCTTCACGCTCCCAGTAGACATCGCGCAGGTTCAGCCACAGGGCGTATTCATCTAGTGTCAGCGCCGCTCCCAGCCCGTACAAGATGGCGGTAAACCTTCCCAGCCAGGTGTAGCCGCCTTGGCCGGTGCCCACCTGCAGCAGCCAGCTGTAGCCGACCAGCAGAAGCAGCAGAATTCCCCACACCAGGTGATGAATGTGGCGGCCGTGCACCGAGAGGTCGTGGAAGGGGCCCAACCCGTCTCGAATGGCGTGGGTGAGCAGGCGCACGGCAGCAAAGCCGAGGAAGAAAGAAAGCGAAGCCAGGAAGATGCGCTCGCGGCGGGTCTGCCGGACGTGCTGCTCATAAAGCGGGCGCAGGTGGCCGGAGCGGACCGCCGAAAGGATGATCCAAAGAGCGAAAGGGGTCAGGACCACCAGGGTCCATTTGATAGACGGATGCATGAAACCGGATTGAGCCGCAAAGGGCTATTTTTCTGAGCTTAGCACGGCGTCCGAGAGAATGCAGATGTCGGGCAGGTTACGAAAGCGCTCGGCGTAATCCATGCCGTAGCCGACCACGAACTTGTCGGGAATCGTGAAGCCGACGTAGTCCGCCTGCACGGGCTTTTTGCGCCGCGAGGGCTTATCCAGCAGCGCCACCACGCGCAGGGTCTTAGGCTGGCGATTGAGCAGCAGCTTCTTGATGTAGGTGAGGGTCAGGCCGGTATCCAGGATGTCTTCAACCAGCAATACGTTCTTCCCAGCCATGGATTGCTCCACGTCTTTGGTAAGGCGCACTTCGCCGGTGGAATCCCAGCCGCCATTAGGCGTTGCGGCCGCGCCGGTAGCCTGCTGGCCGTAGCTGCAGACGCCGATGAAGTCGAAAGTGGAGTCGAGCGGTACCTGGCGCGCCAGGTCGCTGAGAAAAATCGCAGCGCCCTTGAGCACCCCCACGAAGATAACGGCTTGCCCGGTAAAATCGCGGGTAATCTGCGCCGCCATTTCACTGACGCGCTGTTGAATCTGCTCACGGGAGATCAAAACCTGCAGTTCTGACACGGGCATAGCATAAACGATAAAATGCTAACTTTCGCTTTTTAGATGGAGAGCAGATATGCCCATGCCGGAGTTCAAGCAACTGGTCAATGAGGCCAAGAAGGAAATCCAGGAGATCGGGGCCGAAGACCTGAGGCACATGCAAAGCGCGGCGCAGGACTTCGTCCTGATTGACGTGCGTGAAAAAGAGGACGCTGCGAAGGGCATGATTCCAGGCGCTGTGCACATCTCCCGCGGCATGCTGGAGCACAACATTGACCAGGTTACAACCGACAAGGAGAAGAAGATTGTGCTTTATTGCGGCGGGGGCAGCCGTTCCGCTCTTTCCGCCTGGATGCTGAAGAAGATGGGTTTCAGGAACGCAATTTCCCTGGCTGGCGGTTATCGCGGCTGGACCGAATCCCAGAACAAAAAAGGTGAGTGAGGAACGATGGACCTGAAAGGCATTAAGCTGACCTGGCTGGGGCATGCTACGTTTCGCATTGAAACTGGCGGCCAAACTGTGCTGGTGGATCCCTGGGTGATGGGCAATCCGCTTTGCCCGGAGAAGGAAAAGAAAATCAGAAAAGTGGATGTGATGCTATGCACTCACGGCCACTTCGACCACATCGGCGACGCCGTGGAAATCGCGAAGCAGCACAACCCCACAGTAGTAGGAATTTTTGAGCTGTGCGCCTGGCTGGAGAAGAAGGGCGCAAAGAAGACTTCGCCTATGAACAAGGGCGGCACTCAGGCGGTGGGCGATATCCGCGTAACCATGGTGCATGCCGACCATTCCTGCGGCATCCTGGATGGCGACCAGATCATTTATGGGGGCGAGGCCTGTGGCTTTGTAATCGAATTCCAAAATGGGCTGAAGATTTACCACGCAGGAGACACCGCTGTGTTTGGTGATCTGCAGATTATCCGCGAGTTATACGCGCCCGACATCGCGCTGCTGCCCATTGGCGACCATTACGTCATGTCGCCGCGCGAAGCCGCGTATGCCTGCAAGCTGTTGAAGCCCAAGGCGGTAGTTCCCATGCATTTCGGGACGTTTCCGGTGCTGAGCGGAACGCCGGCCCAGCTTAAGAACCTGGCCAAGGACGTGGAAGTGGTGGAGATGAAGCCGGGGCAAACGCTGTAATTGACGGTTGAAGATTTACGATTGGAGCACCTTGCCAAACGAGACTGATGTTCGCGCTTTCTGGCGCATGGGCGGCATAACCCATGGCGCTGTCGAAGACTATCTCTATTCCATCCTGCCAGAGCGTGACGCCACCTTGCGCGACATGGAAGCCGAGGCTGCCGCGCGCAACATTCCTATTGTGGGGCCCGCAGTGGGACGACTGCTTTATCAGCTTGCCGGGATGATCAAGGCACGCACGGTATTCGAGATGGGCTCGGCCATTGGCTATTCCACCATCTGGTGGGCGCGCGCCGTGGGCGAGGGCGGCCGCGTCATCTATACAGACGGTAGCCGCAAGAACGCTGACGAGGCCAAGCGCAACCTGGAGCGTGCCGGCGTGCTCGACCGGGTCACGATCAAGGTGGGGGATGCCCTGGAGATTCTTTCCGAGCAGAAAGAGCCCTTCGACATCGTTTTCAACGACGTGGACAAGTCGGACTACCCGCGCGCGTTCCGGGTGGCGGCCAAGCGCGTGCGCATAGGCGGCTTGTTCGTCACCGATAATGTGCTGTGGAGCGGCAAAGTCGGGCAGACGGAGGACAAAGCCGATTCGGAAACCAAAGCCATTCTCGAATTCAACCGCCTGCTTTACGACGCGCCTGATTTCATGACCACCATCATCCCCTTGCGCGACGGCGTGGCAGTGGCCTGGAAACAGTGATTACTACCTGGTACCGGTAAGTACCCAGTTGTCTCCTCCGCCGGAATAAGCCCAGGTTAAAAAATGTCACGATCACCACTCTCGACGGTCTAAGCGGCAGCAATGGTTTTGACATCCAGATCCCGGCAGAAGCGGGATGTTCACAACTGCCCAGACGCCTGGATAAGGGCAATTCCTGTGCTCAGAAAATGAAGGCAACCCGGCCTCATATTCTGTTGACGTTAGTCTCTATTATGTGATATTGACTCTCGCGTTATTCGGCGAGAGGCAGTATCGCTCTCGCACTTGTTCCGGTTTCAATCTGCAGGGCATGCGTTTTGCAGGTGTCCTGGATTGGCGCTCCCGGAAAATACGTTTCTCGCCCAGCACTCATAACGGGTCAAAATCTGGCTTACTTCCTTTTGTACGGCCCCTCACCATCGGAACTGGGAGATGTCTCGCAAAGGAGAACGTATGAAAACGCTCGTGGCATGTCTGCTTGTGGGTTTGCTGCTCCCCACCATGGTTTGCGCGCAGGGTGTCGGCTCCTCCGGAGACATCCGGGGAACCGTCAAGGATTCTTCCGGGGCGTTTCTGCCGCACCTTCCGGTCAGTGTGACGGATACGGCCACTGGATTCGAGCGGACAACCACTTCCGGTGATGCCGGCGAGTTCCACCTTACAGGGCTGCCGCCTGCCACCTACGACGTGACCGCCAAGGGAGCGGGTTTTGCCACCGAGATACGAAAAGGCGTGGTGGTCAGCCTGGGGCGGACGGTGGTCATTGACTTTCAATTGAGTCCGGCGTCAGTCTCAACCGTGGTGGAGGTTAATGGAGAGCCGCCGCTGGTGGAAACTACGCGTGGCAGCCAAGCCGACAGCATCAACCAGCAGTACATCACTGAGCTGCCCATTGACCGTCGCGACTACCTGACCTTCACCCTGCTGATGCCCGGAGTTTCGAATGCCACCCGTCTGGCCAGCGACCAGGATTTCCGTGTCAAGCAGACGCCGCAAAGCGGTCTCTCTTTCTACGGCAGCAACGGCCGGGGCAACAACGTGACGGTGGACGGCGGCGAGAGCAACGACGACACCGGCGGAGTGCGCCCCAATCTGAGCCAGGATGCGGTGCAGGAGTTCCAGATCAATCGCAGCAACTACGGGGCGGAACTGGGTGGAGCCAGCGGCGCTTCCATCAATATTGTTTCCAAGTCGGGTACCAACCGGGTGCATGGCAGTCTGTATGGTTTTTTCCGCAATGATGCCCTCGATGCGCGCGACCGGTTTGCTTTCAGCCAGGCCCTGCAGCCGGGACAGGCGTTCGATCCTGCCCAGCCCGACGCGACCGGCCGGCCGGTTAAGAACACCTTGAGCCGGCAGCAATTCGGCGGCAGCATTGGCTTCCCGATCAAGAAGGACCGAACCTTCCTGTTTCTCAGCTTTGAAGGTCTGCGCCAGAATGCGCAGAACGCTGTGCCGCTGCTGACCGATACCAGCATCTTCCGCCCGCAGAGCACTCCCCAGAATGACCAGATAGCCATCCTGAATGGGCTCGCCACCGAACCCGGCAACCCCATGGTGCCATGCATCACTACCAACCCACTGAACCCCACGCAGAGCCCTCAATTCCTGCCGGCCAACCTCTGTGCTCTTGCCTTAGAGAACGTTCTGACGCTCAACACCACTCCTAATCCTTTTGTGAGCCCCGGCCAGGCCGCTTTGAATGGTTTCTTGCTCAATCAGTTTGAAACCAACGGCGGGGTGTTCCCCTATCAGTCGCGGGAATACCAGTTCTCGGCCCGTGTGGACCACCGCTTCAGCAACAACAACCAGGTCTTCCTCCGCTACAACTTCACGCATGACCTGGAAGAGTCTCCCGATGTGCAGTCGCTGATCGGATTTTCCCGAGGCAGCTCGATCCACGATTATGACCACACCATCCAGGGCAATTGGTTCCACCAGTTCAGCCCTGCGACCCAGAACGAACTGCTGCTGCAGTGGAATTACTTTAACTTCGACGTCATTCCCAATGTCCCGGCGCAACCTGGCCTCGATATCCCCGGTTTTGCTAATTTCGGAACCCAGATTTTTATTCCCAATCTGAGCATCCTGCGGCGCACCGAGGTTGGTGACAATTTCACCACCGTTCACGGATCGCACACGTTCAAGTTCGGCGGCCAGTTTCTGGAGCGCGGTAATCACACGGAATCGCACACCTTTTTCCCTGGCCGTTTCGTATTCGGGAATTTACCGGGCGCTGTGCTCAGCCTGTGCCTGCAGGCACCGGTGGCCTGCGGCCTCTCGCCCTCCATCAATCCGGCGACCATCAATTCGCTGCAGTCCGCCTCTTTGGGCGCACCCCAGTTTTATGAGCAGGGATTCGGCAGTCCCATCTACAACTACCCGCGTCCCTTTGCCGGAATGTATTGGCAGGATTCCTGGCAAGTCCGGCCCAACTTCACGCTCAACTATGGCTTGCGTTACGAACTGGACGCGCAGTACGGCCAGCTGCATACCGACAAGGACAATTTCGCCCCCCGCGTATCGTTTGCCTGGGATCCGCTTGGCGACCATAAGACGGCCATTCGTGGCGGTTTTGGGATTTTCTATTCGCAGGTGTATGGCCAGATTGCGGACGTGGTCCACACCTTGGGCAACGTCAATGGCACTCGGCAGATCGCAAATATCCTGATTCCACTGACCGGCGACCCTCTCAACCCGGCGGTAACGTCCGCAAGCATCTTCGGCGGCTTGTTCGCCCAGGGAAAAATCCAATGCACAACCCCTGCACCGGGCAACGCTGCTTGTATCACGCCCGCCGATCTGGCGCCTCTGGGAGTCACGGTTTCCAACACCGGGCCACTTCCGCCGCTGACGGTAATTTTCACCGGCCAGCCGAATTATCAGAATCCCTATTCGGAACAGGCCTCCCTGGGAGTGGAGAGGGAACTGGGCAACGGCCTCTCCATTTCGCTGAGCGGTATCTATTCGCACACTCTCAGGCTGCCGGTGGCGATTGACACTAATGCCTTGCCGGCGCCACTTTCGACGGCCGTCCTGGCGAATGGTCAAACCGTGCGCTACCGCAACTGGGGCGGACCGGGCTGTGCGGGCCTGCTGATCTTCAACTGCTTTGTTGATCCGCTCATCCTGCAGTCCGACCAGTACAGCTCCAAAGCCTCGGCACTGTACGAAGGCGGCATTCTGGAAGTGAGAAAGCGCTTCAGCAGCCACTTCACATTCGTGGGCAATTACACCTACAGCAAGGCCTTTGACACCACCACCGACTTCAACAGCGACTTTGGGCCGGCGGACAATACCAACCTCTCGGCGGAGCGTGGCCTCTCCGATTTTGATCAGCGCCACAAGCTGGTGGTCGCCGGAGTCTTGCAGAGCCCGTGGGCAAACCCTGTGCTCTCGGGCTTTGAGCTCTCCCCCATTGTTTCCTACAACAGCGGCCACCCTTTTAACCTGCTGGCCGGGGCGGATGTGAACGGCGACCGCCACTCCACCAACGACCGGCCGATTGGCGCGGGGCGCAACACCGGCATCGGCCCCAACTACGTCACTTTGGACATGCGGCTGGCCCGCAGCGTCAAGCTGAGCGAGAAGGCGAACGTGCAATTGCTGGCCGAGGGATTCAACCTCACCAACCGCACCAACTTTGCCAGCGTGAACAATGTGGTAGGGCCGCTCTTCGGCCTGCCCCTGAGTGCAGGCGGGGCAGGGGCTGCTACCTTCAACGTCCATGGGAACGCCGCGCTTTCGCCCAGCCAGCCTCTGGGGTTCACATCCATTTTTGCGGCCCGGGAGATTCAGCTAGGCGTGCGCCTGAGCTTCTGAAGCGACATCTCGCAGTTTGGGGAAGGTCTCGAACTGCTGCTGGCAGATATTTTGCAGCCCGCTGCGGCTGCGGCTCATCATTGGGGAGGGGAAATTCGAGGCATGTCCATCGCCAAAACCGCGCGCAAGAGCCG
>DASSQB010000354.1:0-3423 GCA_035702725.1 Terriglobales bacterium
GGCAAGTCGGACCCGAGCGACGCGCTCGCGATCGCTCGCGCCGCGCTGCGGGAGCCTGACCTGGCGCGGCCGCGCGCCGGCGAGCAGGTCCTGCGTGACCTGAAGCTGCTCGTGGATCACCGCGATGATCTGGTCGACCAGCGGCGCCGAGTCCAGCAGCGGTTGCGCTGGCACTTGCACGCGCTCGACCCGACCTTCGACGTGCCGCTACGAAAGCTGAGTCGCGTCTCGGAGCTGGAACGGGTCAGTCGCTGGCTCGCTCGGCAGCCGAAACAAATGCAGGTGCGGCTGGCGCGCGAGCTCGTCTCGGCCTGCCGCTCGCTCAACCGCACGATCAGCGAGCTCGATCAGGAGCTCGAAGTCCAGGCCGCCGAGATCGCGCCGGCGCTGCTCGAACTCCCCGGCTGCGCCGCCGTCACCGCCGCCCGAAGATGCTCCTTGCGATGCACCTTCGCCCGCCGCAGCATCCCCGGCTGCGCCGCCGCTACCACCGCTGTCACCGCCGCCCGACGACGCGCCTTGGGACGCGCCTTCGCTTGCCGCAGCATCCCCGGCTGCGCCACCACTACCGCCGCTGTCGCCGCCGCCCGACGACGCTCCTTGCGACGCGCCTTCGCCGGCCGCAGCATCCCCGGCTGCGCCACCGCTACCGCCCCCGTCACCGCCGCCCGACGACGCACCTTGCGACGCGCCCTCGCTTGCGGCAGCATCGCCGGCCGCGCCGCCTCCGCCGCCACCGCCCGACGACGCACCTTGCGACGCGCCCTCGCCGGCCGCAGCATCCCCGGCCGCGCCGCCGCTACCACTGCTGTCGCCGCCGCCCGAAGACGCACCTTGCGACGCGCCCTCGCCGCCTGCAGCATCGCCGGCCCCGCCGCCACCGCCTCCGTCACCACCACCGGCCGCCGCCCCTCCTTGCGACGCGCCCTCGCCGCCCGCAGCGTTGCTGGCCCCGCTACCGCTGCTCCCGCCATCTCCGCCGCCATCTCCCCCATCGTCACCCGTGCCGCCGCTGGGTCCCATGCCCATGCCCCCAAGCCCGAGACCCAAGCCTGCCACCCCCAGACCCGCATTGCCGTTGTCACCAAAACAACAGGCCGGATCAAGACAGATGGCGAATGCCTGAGGTGTGGCGAACAGGGCCCAGGCAAGCAGCAGCATCACTGCCCCGGCGCGCATGGCCGAGCGCGAAATTGTGACTGGCTTGAGCGCGGCCGGGAAGGCCGCATCGGTTGCCGGCATCAGGAAAAACATGACCGCAACGCCAAGCGCCAGAGACACCAACTCCGCTCCGAACTGCCCTGGGATGCCGTTGGCGCCGGCGGCCCAGCCGGGCACCCGAAGGACTTCCAGAGTGATGTAGTACGTGAGGACCACCGATGTGCCCAAACGCAGGATGATGGGCGCAATCATCACCTTGCCCGACCACCATTGCCAGATGTCCACCCGGGGAAGCACGGACCTGCGCAGAAAGTCGAGCGACAGGAAACCGATGAACACCAGGGTGGCAAGGAGCCAGGTAGAAAGCAGGGCCGCGGTCAGGAGTGTTGAAGCCACCGCCGTGGTTACAGAACGCGCCCAGGGCGGGCAGGTCCGCGTCCACTTAAGGTTCTGGTCGGCGCGTTCTGCCTCGCGACGAAGCCGCGCGATGCGTTCGCCAACCGTTTGGTCACGGCGCGTTCTCCAAGCCAGCACGGCCCGCAGCACCACCCCCACGCCGGCCGCTAAAGGCAGCCACGGGTTCAGAATGCTATGAAAAGATGAGGGCGTGACGGGAGGGATTTGTCCGGGCCACGACCACATCACGCGCAAGGCGAAGGGCGCCATCAGCGTCCAGCCGTAAACCAGCAGCATCATCACGGTGGCAGACGCGGCCGTGTGCAGCAGCGCTCCAGGCAAACGCTTTGCGGAAAATCGCCGGTACAACGGGCTCAAGAGGCTGTTGCTAAGAACCAGCGGCGTAACCACTAAGCCGAAAAACAGCGCGTAACTCAGCAACTGCGGAACGCGCAGCTCGAAAAATGTGCTCAGCAGGCCCGGTCTTGCAGCCGTCAGCAGCGGACCGGCAATGAAGTCCGCAAGCCCATAGCCGATCACGAGCGTGAGCCCCAGGTTAGCGCTGAGTGCGCCCAGGAACACTCCGAGGAACAGCAGGAGAACCATTTGTAGAAAAGCAACCGCGAGGCCCCCGCTGCTTAGTCTGTCAGCGATCGTAAGCGGGCTTAGATGCGTTGCTCCTGCTGTGAAGCCCACAAGCAGCACGGCAAGAGGCAAAATCGTCGCTGCGCGCGGCCACGCCGTCAGGTAGGTTCCATCTCCCCAGGCGGTCCACAGAATTCGCGAATATGGCCGCAGCTTTCTTGGAATCCTAACCCACCAGGTTTCAACAAAGTCAGAAAAGCGAACTCGTGTGTACCACTTCCCCACTTCATTCGGTGTCTTGACCTGTACTGCCCCAGCGGTGCCCGCCATGCTCTCTCCTCTGCCCTGCCGCCGTCTTCAATGGCCACGGTTCTCCCGGCCCTCGGTCGCCTGAATCGCGGGCGATGGTTATAGGAGGGCTTATGAGTGATGTCAAGAGATTAATCATTGAGAGGTTTTCGGGTCCTCGGCTCCGTTCCGCAGACCTGGATTTCGTGCCCTGCTGTAACATGGGCTTAGCCGGAAGATGGCAAAGAAGCTCTCCCATTACGACGCGGCAGGCAAGGCGCGGATGGTGGACGTCAGCGCCAAGCCGGCCACCAAGCGCGAGGCCGAGGCCAGCGCCTTTGTGGCCATGTCGCCGCATGTGCTCCAGGCGCTGCCCCGCAATCCCAAGGGCGATCCCCTGGAAGTGGCTCGCGTGGCAGGCATTATGGCGGCCAAGCGCACCGCCGAACTCATTCCCCTGTGCCACCCTGTACCCCTGTCGCACATTGATGTGCAGGTACGGCTATGCGAGAATGGCGTCGCTATTAGCTCCCAAGTAACTACCACCGCCCTTACCGGGGTGGAAATGGAAGCCCTGGTGGCCGCCAGCATTGCCGCGCTTACGGTCTACGACATGTGCAAAGCCCTGGATAAGGGCATCGAGGTGCGTGAGGTGATGCTGCAGCGCAAGTCCGGCGGCAAAAGCGGCGAGTACAGGCGCGCCGGCAAGAATTCAGGCTGAGAGATGCCCGCCAATGTCAAAGTGCTGCTGGTGGATGACAATCCCATGGTGCTGGGGATGCTGCACCAGGCTCTGTCTCCGCTGGCTACCATAAGCACCGCCACTGACGGCGCCGACGCCCTGCTCAAGGCCGTAGACGACCCTCCCGACTTGCTGATCAGCGACTACCAGATGCCGGGCATGGACGGCCGCCAGCTCGTGGAGAAGCTTAAGAGCCGTCCCGCCACAGCCTCCACGGCCGTCATCCTGCTGGCCAGCAAATCCGACATCGC
>DASSQB010000355.1:0-2327 GCA_035702725.1 Terriglobales bacterium
TGACAACGGCGTCCTAATCCTCCACACCGGCGGCGGCACCGGCAGCGGATTGCAGCTTGTCTGGTTTGATCGCAGCGGTAAACCATTAGGACAGGCGGTCTCGGGCACCGACCTTTTTCCTAGTCCCGCACTATCGCCCGACGGCTCCCGGCTGGCATATAGCCTGTTCGATGGCGGCAAGTCTGATATCTGGGTGCTCGACCTAAACCGTCAAGCGCGTACCCGGGTCACCTTCGGTCCTCGCCTCCAACAGAATCCCGTCTGGACGCCTGACGGAAAGTACATCATCTACTCGTCCATCCGCGTGCCGGGTGGCTTGCAGCACCTGTATAAGAAAGCCGCGGACGGAACCGGTGGTGAAGAAACGGTCCTGGACACGAAGACCAACATGGAAGTCCCCATTTCTATTTCGCATGATGGCCGCTATCTTGCCTACGAGTTCAACGCAGGCAAAGGCTACCACCTCTGGGTCCTGCCGCTTTTCGGAGACCGCAAGCCCTTTCCAATGAACGAGCCCAGACCGGGTGTGGTCGAATTTTCTGGAGTCATCTCTCCGGACGGAAAATGGGTCGCCTACGCCTCAAACGAGAGCGGCCCTTTTCAGATTTATCTCAAGCCTTTTCCCACCGGCCCAGGCAAATGGCAGGTTTCCAGTTCGGCAGTCGGCCCCGCAGTTGTTAACTGGCGCGCAGATGGCAAGGAGCTGTTTTTCGCAACCGGCACATTGGAGCTGATGGCAGTGGACTTCGCAGCCGAAAATGGGACGCCACGCCTGGGCACTCCGCACGCCCTGTTCCATCTGCCTTCGTCCGCGCTTGGCAATATCGCTTTCACGGTCACGCCTAATGGCAAACATTTCATCGTGAACACCGTGCCACAGGGCGCCGTGTTCAGCGGGCTGCCGCTGACGCTCATCACGAACTGGACCGCCGACCTGAAGAAGTAGTCTCTTTTCCCAGTGCTACCGGCAAATAAAAACGGGCGCCAGGTTCGGCGCCCGTGGTCCGCAGGTTCGCGGATGTTCTACTTGTGATCGAGCAGCGACGCTCCCGCTTCCCGGCGGTTACCGGCAGAGCGGGCAGCGCGGGCGGCGGCAGGAACCGCCGTTTCCGGCCCAAACTTCTCCAGCAGCACCGGCACCATGGCGCCTTCAGCTTCCTTGGTGAAGGTCATGCGGCCTTCGGGCGCCATGTCAATGCGCACAAAATCACCCAGGCGCACCTGCCCGGTGGCCACCAGATTAGCCAGAGGAAACACGATGTTGCGTTCAATGGCGCGCTTCAGGTGGCGGGCGCCATATTTCAGGTCAGTGCCCTCCTGCAGCAGGTAATCCTTCACCTTCTGGCTGCAGGTGAATACGAACTGATTGTTACCAGTGGCCATGAGGATGCGCTGCTGCACCATCCCCAGTTCGATTTCCAGAATCTGGCGCAGCTGCTCCACGCGCAGCGACTTGAAAACCACCACCTTGTCAATGCGGTTCATGAACTCGGGCGAGAACTTGCGGCGGGCCGCTTCCTGCGCGGTGCGCGTGATCTTGTCGTCCAGGTGCAGGTCGTAGGTCGGCTGCTGCCCGAAACCCATGCCGCCGCTCATCAGATCGTTCATCTCGCCGGCGCCCAGGTTGGAAGTCATGAAGATGACGCACTGGGAGAGATCAACGCGGCGGTTATCGCCCAGCGTGAGGTTGGCCTTGTCGAGAATGCCCAGCAGCAACTGCCACAGCGAGTCGGAAGCCTTCTCAATTTCGTCAAACAGCAGCAGCGAGAGTTTCAGCTTCTCGCTGTGCCACTGGTTGAGCGCTTCCTGGGTCAGCAGCGGATGAGTCTCGCGGTGGCCGAGGTAGCCGGGGGGTGAACCGATGAGCTTGGCGATCTCGTGGCTGTGCTGGAACTCGGCGCAGTCAATCTTGATGCAAGCGCGCGCGTCGCCAAACAGCGATTCCGCCACCGCCTCCACTACCCGGGTCTTGCCCGAACCGGTGGGCCCCAGAAACAGCAGATTGCCCACGGGTCTGCCCGGCGGGTTCAGCCCAGCCAGGAACATCTGGTAGATCTCGGTAACCTTTAGGACAGCATCGTCCTGGCCAACGATTTTGCGGTGCAGGAAATTCTCAAATTCCTGCGCGTCATTGCTGCGGCGTGTTGGGTCAAGTGCGGTATTTAAGCCTGTTCGCATACTCTTCCCGGCCCCATTTTTTGGTTCAGGGGGCCGTCCTTGGAGATTGGACTTGTGGCCGCACCAGCGGACGCAAGCAGTTAACGACCTAAGTCCCGTTGCAAATCACTCGCCATCCTCAGCGGGCCACCCGGGGCTTGCCTCATAAA
>DASSQB010000356.1:0-13938 GCA_035702725.1 Terriglobales bacterium
AACATGCGCAGCACTTAGCGCATCCGCAATCTCAATCGCAAAGGACAAAACTGTTTCGGTGTCCAAGGGGTTTCCGGCAATGCGGTGCTTCAGGGTCATACCGTCCAGAAACTCCATTACAATGAATGACCGATCACCGTACCTGCCGATTTCGTGGATCGTACAGATATTGGGATGATTCAAGGCAGACGCAGCGCGGGCTTCGCGCCGGAATCGTTCCAATGCTTGGGGGTCTTGCGCTAGGTCATCGGGCAGGAACTTCAGCGCAACGAATCGCCCCAGCTCCGTGTCTTCGCCCTTGTACACCACACCCATCCCGCCGCCGCCCAGCTTTTCGAGGATGTGGTAGTGGGAGACTTTCTGGCCGATCACGGAAGTTGGGCAATGTTAAGCGACGAGGTGGGGCAAGTCAATGAAAGATGAAGGCTTAGGCAGCGGTCTCGAGGTGGCTGCAATCTGACGTGAAACGCGTTAGGCGGGTTTGGCGGGCGCGGCGGTCGCTGGCCTGGGCGCCATTTTTTTCTCGCCTAATACTTTCACAATTCCTTCAAATTCCTGGCTGGTTAGGACGTTGTGCCCTTCGAAGTGATCGCGCAAGGCGGCCACCAGTGCTTGCGCGCTGCCAGGCAGCTCGAGCCGGGTTGCCAGTTGCGGCTGGCCGGACAATTTCGGCGGACTGAGGCGGTCAATCATCTGCTTCAGCAGCTCACGCGAGCCGCTTTCAAATTCCGTGAACTGAACTCCCATGCCCAGGGCGGGGACGCAGGTTCGCACCTCACCCAAAGCGGCAATCTTGTTGTTGTCAATTTGCAGGACGAGACGAAGTTTGCTGCCTACCGCTTCCGGCACAGGAGTGCTGACGTAGCAGCCGCCGAGGCTCAGGTCGCCCAGCTTAGCCCAGACCTGCTGGCCGGATTCCGCCCGGATAACCTGTACATTGCCCTGGCAACGAAAACGCGGATACTGGCGCCGGTCGCGGCGGGCCGCCGCCAGCGGATCTGATTTGTCCGAACTAGTCTCCAGTGAGAAATAGGCCAGTTCGGCTTCCCAAATGCAGGTATCGTCCACGCTGCGAATGCCGACCTGGCCGGCACGCCCGGAAGCCGGGTCCGCCATCCAGACCACGCGGAAGCGCCCCTTCTGGCTGCCATATTGAACTGCGATAACCTCTCCCAACGGCAGCTTGCAGGTGAGGCCATCGAGGCGGGCGCCGCGATAGCTGACCTCACAGGCTACAGCATTGAAGACAAATGGACGGCGGTCGGCGTCCATGCCCCAAACTTTTACCGGCAGGCCTTCGATTTCCAGGCGTTGTTCGCTATGCGACTCCATGATTGGGGCGCAAGTTGGCTCACGGCCATGTTGAGGTTTGCGAAGAACAGGGAGCAGATTACGAAGGACTCGGCGTGCGCCCAAGGGGATCAGCCAAAGGGGATGGCGGCTCGGCAACTGCCGACTCGCCTCCCACTGCCCGGCGAATCTGTTTCCACAACTCGTCGCGGCCCGCACCGGTGCGAGCGGAGTAGCACAGGATGTGTTCCGCTCCCAGCGCCTCTTTGAGCCTCTGCAACGAAGAGTGCAGCTGATTGGTGGAAATGCGGTCGGCCTTGGTGGCCACCACCAGATGGGGCCGACCAAAAGCGCGCAGGAATTCGCACAGTTGCTGGTCGCCGGGCTGGGGCGGGATGTTGGGGTCTACCAGCGAAATGCAAAGCGCGAGATTGGGCCGTTGCTTGAGATAAGGCTCGATAAATTTGTGCCAGCCGGCGGAGAGTTCGTGCGGCACCTTGGCGTAGCCGTAGCCGGGTAAGTCAGTGAAGTAGAGGTCGGGACGCGGACGTCCGGGCCAGCGAATGGCATAGAAATTAATGCCACGGGTCCGTCCGGGGGTGGAGCTGGTGCGCGCCACTTTGTGGCTGAGCAGGGAATTGATGACACTGGATTTGCCTACGTTGGAGCGACCGAGAAAAGCGATCTCCGGCGGTCCAGGCGCCGGGAAATGAGAGACGTCGGTGGCCGCGGCAATGAACTGGGCAAATACTTTCACCTTACCAGTGTGCGATTTCAGGGCGCAGGTTGCAAGTTGCTCCGGCCATTAACTTTTTCGCCGGCTTCAGCTGCGACGCACCGCTGCTGGTTTCGGGAATTTCGCCAGTAAGGCCCGGCGAATCTTTTCCGCTTTGCGGCGGTCTGGACATGCGCTGGGGGTTTGCCGGCATTGCGCGATGGTTTGCTCCAGCGTGGCCAGGAAGGCCTGGCAGGGCCGGCAGTCGCCCATGTGCGCCTCCATCTTGTCGCACATGGAGTTGTCGAGTTTTTCGTCCAGGTAGTCAGAAAGAGCGGCAAACAGTTCGCGGCAGCGGCGCGGTTTCTCTTCCGGTTTTGTGGCCGCTTGCCGGCGGCGGGTTGGGCTCGGCTGAAATGCGCCGCGGCGTGCCAGTTCACTGCGCAAATAGAGGCGAGCGCGATGCAGGCGCACGCGCACGGTGCCGGCGCGCAGGCCGGTGATTTTCGCGACTTCCTCGTCGGAAAGTTCTTCCATGTCGCGCAGGACCAGCACCAGGCGATAAGCCGGCGGAAGGCGCAGAATCGCATCGCGCAGCCACTGCGCGCGTTCGCCGCGCAGGAGAGAAACTTCGGGGCTGTCGCCATTGCCGCCGGCCAGGCTTTCCAGTTCCTGCCGGTCGGGCATCAACTCATCCAGCGCCAGCTCCTTCTGGGGAGCGAACTTGCTCTTGCGCCGGCTCATCAGGCAGCGGTTTTTGGCCACCTTGTACAGCCACACGCTCAAGGCCTGCGGGCTGCTGAAACGCGGCAGGTAGGGGACCGACTTGAGCAGCACCTCCTGCATGGTGTCTTCGGCGTCCTCACGCTGACCGCACACCTTCATGCTGAAAGAGAACACCGTTTCCTGCAGCAGGGCGAGAGCCCGTTCCAGCGCGGCGGGGTCGTTCTGCTGCAGTAGTTTGACGGCCTGAGAAATTTCGAGGCGCATGACGGTGGGCTCTGAGGCTAATGTAGCACGGGGAGAAAGGCCTTCGAGCTTCGGCTGTCAGCTCGCACGGTTTTGCCGAAAGCCGAAGGCCGACGACCGACGGCGAGGTTCACTCTCCCATCACCTTCACAATCACCCGCTTGCTGCGGTGGCCGTCAAACTCCGCGTAGAAGACGCGCTGCCAGGGACCGAGGTCCAGCTTGCCCGCTGTAATGGGCACAATGACCTCATGGTGGGAATTACACGTGAATTCAGGTGTCGGTTACGGCGCCGCCTGCAAGTTGGCCAGTGTGCCCATCATTTGCCCGATGCTGGGCAGGGGGTAGCTGGCGTTTCTTGTCTGAACCGCTGCGCCAAAAAACGGGAACTGCAGGAAGTCAGGTGTGGACGCGTATTGGGAGGTGATGGCCCCGTTCAGGCTTGTGTCGAGATAGGAAAGCAGGGCCATCCACTCCTTCAATTCCTGAACGCCGGCGCTCCCCGGCGCTGCGTCCACTCGATTGGCGAGTATTGCTGGGATGTCGGCGGCGGAAAGCGTGGCCGGGCCGGTGGCAGACGCGTATGCCGTGATGGTGGCGCCGAACTGGCTCTGGATAGTGCCGAGGAGCAGGAAAGACGAGAGGTCCGCCACGAAGCGCGTACGGTTGGCGCCGGAGAGCGGCGTCGCCAGTCCGAGGTTGGCTGCGTCGCCGGGCGCGAATCCCGACACGGTGTTGATGGCGGCGGTCGCCTGGGACACGATCAGGGCGCTGAGCGTATTGGTGCCATTGGCGCTGTCGGCGGCAGCGGTGGCGGCAACCTGTCCCAGCACTCCAAGATTGGTCGCGGTGGATGAGGCGTCGTTTAGGTTCACCAATGCGACGGCGTAGGGATTGCCGCCCCCGGCGACCGCAATCAGCGACGCGCCGTGGTCGCTGGCGAGGTTCGAGAGGGCGCTGAGGGCTTGCAACGCAAAAACCGAACCACTCGAAGCTTTCTGGCTGGTCACCTGGAGCACGCCGGCGGCCGTCGCGTACTTGAAATAGATATACGAGCCAAGGGGGTCCAGCGTGTATTGCAGCCCGGATAGATTCACGTAGAACTCGGGATTGGCCAGGTTCGTTTGGACTACCAATTGAAGTGCGCAGACCTTCTTGAGGTCAGCAAGTTCCATATAGGCAGAAACAAGGGGATAGCCGACCGGCAGGGCCTGCGTGGGATCGGGCGAGATGCCGAGCGGCAGGACGTTGTACACGTCGGCGAAACTCAAGGGCACGCCGTTCAGCAGCTTGCTACGAATGAATCCCGAAGGCATGACCGCCGCCTGAACCGGAGTGAAGTCGTAGGACGGCAAATTGGCGGGATTGCCGCCGACGGCTGCGAGCGTCTGCGCGATGATGCCGTTGGGCACGGTGCGGAACGCGTCCGCCACCAGGTCTCCCAGTCCATTCGGCGGCGGCACCCGGCTTGGATCGTCGTTCGATACCATCAGTTGGCTGGTGGTGCCCACGGGATGGTAGATTCCGGTGCCGATCCTGCTCGGATCGTAGTCGGGAAACGCCTGGCTGAAGAACGGGCCCAGGCTCCCGTTTAGCTGCTGGTCCACAGCTCTGACGATCAAGGTCTGCAACAGATCCGGAATCAGCCATCGGTTGACGGCGGTGAGAGCGGCATTCGTCATCGGAAGGTTAATGAACGAATCCACGGTGGTGGAGCCGGTCGAAGAATGGTAGGTGAGGTCAAGGCGCGAGACGTTGGTGCCGTAAGCGCCGGCGTCAATAATCTGCGTGCTCCACCCTGTGTTGGTTACGGTGTGGTACGCGTTGAGCGGCGTGTGCGTGTGTCCGGAAGCAATCACATTGATGCCGATAACGTGCTTCGCGAGCTCGACGTCCTCTCCCGCGGTGCCGGCCGCGTTCGTGCCGGAGTGTGAGAGGGCAATGACCACCTGCACACCCTGGTTCTGGCGGAGGTCGCTCACCAGGGCCTGAATGGCGGCATAGTCCGCGGAAAGGTCCGTGAAGGTCACGGGGGCAGAGGCTGTTACCTGCGCTGCGCCCGTGCCCATCAGCCCTATGTATCCGACCTTGATCCCGTTGCGCAGCGTCTCCACGCGCGCGGTCTGGATGAGCTTGCCCGAACCCACGAACGGCGCCAGGTCTGCATCACCGTTCAGGTCCATGTTGGAAGCAACGATGGGCGTGTTGAATCCAAACGAACTCTGTGCCGCGCTCAGGATCTGAGCCAGGCCCTTCGCGGTGTAGTCGAACTCATGGTTCCCTAGTGTGACGCAGTCGTAGTGCATGAGTTGAAGGAAACCAAGCGCCAGCGGCCGCGACCCCAGGGTGAGGTCATAGATGGTTCCCATGGTCCAATCGCCCGAGTCCACGAGAACAACGGGATGCCCCGCGGTCAGTCGCACATAGTTGACGTAAGTGGCGATCCGCGAATAGGCGCCGGTGGTGCCCGTGCCGCTGAAGGGGTTGACGTCGAGTCCAACGTGGTCGGAACCATTGGCGTGGTCGTGCAAATCCGTCGTCTGAATGACAGTAATGTGGGCGTCGCTGGCTAGAGCGGGCAGTGAGAACGAAGAAAGGACAAGGGCCAAGACAACAGCTGTAACAAACAATCTGCGTTGAACAGGCATGATTAACCTCTAGAATCGGGGGCATGGGCCACCCACTACATCTTTATCTTTTCAGTGGTATTCAGGACCGAGGGGCCATCCGCTACTGTATGCGGCGGGTCGTGCGAGGCTAACAAACCGACCAAATGCGGTCAAGGACAAATGCCATGCGGCCTTTTCAGGATAGCTAGCGTAGCCTGGCTGTAGGCGGGACAAAACGAGACTCTCAGCGCAGACCACGCTTTGCCTCGGGAACTAGTGGCGCTCGTTCCACCCAAAGCAGTAACAGCTCCTTACAACTCGGCGTCGGTATTCGCTATCGAAGTCGTTCATAGAAACGAGAACAGCAGGTCCTTCGCTGCGCTCAGGATGGCAACTGTGTGGGGGGAGCTTCTGGAGAGAAGCCTCGGTGCAGCACCGAATAGCTAAGATCGAGCAGAACGGCGGTCGAGCCTCAGCCGGCGGCCGGGGCTCTACCGCATGGATTCTTCTACTTCATTCAGCCAGCCCGGGCGCTTGAGGACTTCGCGTGGCTTGGGGCCATCGGCTGCGCCGACGATGCCGTCTTTCTCCATCAGGTCAATCAGGTGAGCGGCACGGCCGTAGCCGATGCGCAGGCGGCGCTGCAGCAGGGAAGTGGACGCTTTGCCGAACTCGATGACCAGGCGCACGGCATCTTCGAAGAGAGGATCGTTCTCGTCGCCCCCCTCGCCGCCTTCCCCGCCGCCTGCGCCGGCTGAGCCTTCTTCCTTAGGCGCTTCCAGGAAGTGCTGCTGATACTCAGCTGTGCCCTGGGAGCGCCAGAACTCGACCGCGGCGGCAATTTCCTTTTCGGTAACAAAGGGGGCGTGCAGACGCTGCACTCGTGCGGAACCGGAAGGCAGGTAGAGCATGTCGCCTCGGCCCAGCAGCGATTCAGCGCCGTTGGCGTCGAGAATGGTGCGCGAGTCCACCTTGGTGGCCACGCGGAAGGAAATTCGGGCGGGAAAATTTGCCTTGATAAGGCCGGTGATCACATCCACCGAGGGGCGCTGGGTGGCAAGAATCAGGTGAATGCCCACGGCGCGCGCCATTTGCGCCAGACGGGTGATGGACTCCTCCACGTTGCCGGAGTCGAGCATCATCAGGTCGGCCAACTCATCAATGATGATGACCAGGTAGGGCAGGGGCCGCTCCTGCTCTTCGCCGGCGTTTTCAAACAGCGTCGGCATCTCGTCTTCGAAGAGCTGGTTGTACTGGTCAATGTTGCGCACGCCCTTTTCCGCCAGCAGCTTCAGGCGGCGTTCCATCTCGCGCACTGCATTGCGGAGCGCGTTAGCAGCCAGCTTGGGCTCGGTGATGATAGGCGTGTAAAGATGCGGCACGCCTTCGTAAACGCCCAGCTCCAGCCGCTTGGGGTCAACCAGGATGAAGCGCACCTGGTCAGGGGTGGCCTTATAGAGCATGGACATGATCATGGCGTTGATGGCCACGCTCTTGCCGGCGCCCGTGGAGCCGGCAATCAGGAGATGAGGCATGGCGCCTAGATTGGCCACCACGATGCGGCCGTTAATGTCTTTACCCAGGGCCAGCGTGAGCTTGGATTTTTCTCCGGCATATTCCTGCGACTCGATGACCTCGCGCAGCCAGATGGTTTCGCGCTCGCGGTTGGGCACCTGCAGGCCGACGGTGGACTTGCCGGGCATGCGCTCAATCAGAATGCTCTCCGCGCGCAAGGCCAGGCACAGGTCGTCGGTGAGGCCGGTAATGCGGCTGTACTTGATGCCGGCCTCGGGCTTGTATTCGAAGGTGGTGACCACGGGGCCGGGATTGATCTGCGTCACCTGGCCGTGGACCTCAAATTCGGCGTACTTCTGCGTGATCACCTGGGCCAGCGAGCGCAGCTCTTCCTGGTCAATGCGGTGCGCCTCATCGGGACGGTGCAGCAGGCTGCTGGAAGGCAGCTTGTAGCCGCCGGCTATCCGCGGCAGCGTGGTCTTGTGCTTGGCCCCGCTATCGGCGCGCTCAGCCACTTCCACTTCCGGCGCTGGTTCGGGCTCAGGCGGCTCCGTGCCCAGCACTTTGGCGGCTTCACGGGAAAGCGCCTCCATCCGTTCCTCATCCGCCTTCTCTATGCCCGTTCGCGGCAGCACGTGCGATTGCCGCGCGGGAACGAGGTGAGCGGTGACCGTGGGCTTGGCCGCGCGCCGCTTATCCAATTCCCTCTGCAGGCGCTCTTTTTGCCGGGTGGCCCGCCAATCCCGCCAGCGTTCCATCAACGCGATGATGAAGCCGCAATGGGCCGTCGCCCAGGCTCTCGCCGTACCGAAGGAGAAAGCCGTGGAGAAGTAGAGAGCGACAGCAATCACGCTGGCGCACACGATGTAAGCGCCGAGCAGGTTCAAGTAGTGGATGAGGAAATCGCCGACAATCCTTCCCAGCAGGCCTTCTATGGGAATTACGTGCCGCCAGCGCAGGTGGCCGGGCAGCAGGGCCAGCAGCGCGGGCACAAAAATCTGCAGCCAGATGGCGCCCAGCGACTTGGCCACCGGCGATGCCGTCCTTCGGGAACGAAACCAGCGAGCCCCCAGCAGGGCCAGCAAAAACGGCGCCAGAAAAACTCCGATGCCGAAGCCCTGTAAAAGCAGGTCGGAAACAATGGCCCCGACCAGGCCTATCCAGTTGCGCGCCCCGTGCGCGCCGGTGAGCGCCGAAGCGCTGTTAAAAGAAGGATCGAGAGGCGAGTAGGAAGCCAGCGCGAGGAAAAGGAGAATCGCGGAGACGAACAGCAGAAAGCCGATCAGCTCGTTGAGCCGCCGGTTGCCGGTCGGAACAAATGCGTTGGTGAAATACCTCATAAGGCGCATTACCGGTGGCGGCTCGGTGCCGGCACACAGGCACACCTAACCGCCTTCGGTGCACGACATACGCCAGAGCAAAGGAATTATGCCAGAAAGCGGGCTGCACAAGTTGGGAAAGTTAACGGGAATGTGCCGAGTTAGTCCTGAGATACGTTGATGGCAACTGTTAAGAGCTGGAAATGCGGGAACTTGCGCGACCTGGTTACGTTGTTAGACTTAGTCCTCTGGGCAACCGAAGTTTTGTATTATGCGGCAGCGTTCTTTAACGCCAACGCGATTTGTTCCAGGTGATGTTCGTTATGGAGGGCGACCTTGTCGAATTCGTCTTTGAGGGTTCGCACCCCGGTTTCGCTGTGCACAAATTCGCGGTGACCATCCAGTTCGTAATGCAAGCGGGCGTGATATATGACCCCTGCCCGGACAGCCTCGTAGATGCGTCGCGACAGGTCGAGCGGCATACGTGAGTAGTCCAAGCCCTTAGCCCATCCATCCTGGTCGAATGCCCAAAGCACCTGCCGGGGCTCGCTGAGCACGCGGCGGATACGGTCGGATAGAACCGTTTCCGCGTCGGCGAGGTGATGCAGGATAAACCTTACCGGCCACTTGCCCGCTCCGTAAGTGCGGTCGAGTTGTTCGCTGCCCAAATCAAAGTACGCCAGCGTTCGGTCCCTTGCCGCTTCCAGCCGCGTGACGATCTCCATTTCGATCCTCCCTGCTCCCCATGCGTTTGATGGATTTTGATGAAAATGGATTCACGACGGGACATGAGAATGCCCCCGAGACGGTCACCCGTGCGGCCAACTCGCGGGCGGGGTGCCCCACAAGTGCTGGGGAAGCTTCCAGCAGGATGCCGGTGCTGAGCGGGCGAGAGCGACGCGCCCTCGCGACAGCCGGTGGGGACACCGGCGCTACCTCTCGGTGGATGGTCGTGCGGGCATACGCGAGATCCCTTGGGCTGAAGCCCGCTCGGGATGCGTCGGTTGAGTTGGGAGATGAACTAAGACCTAGTGGACGGCCATGCGGGCGGCCCAGGCGAAGACCAAAATCGCTAGAACTATGCGGTAAACGGCAAAGGGTACAAAGCCCCGCTTCCGCACCCAGTTCATGAACCAGGCGACTACGCCATAAGCGACGAAAAAGGAAACCAGGAAGCCGATGGCGAGCACGAGCCATTCTTGCCCGGTATGGGGAGCGACGCCGATGTCAGCGGCACCCGGCTTGTGGTGAAAGGAGTGAAACAAGTCATAGGCAGTGGCTGCCACCATGGTGGGAATGGAAAGGAAAAAGGAGAACTCCAAGGCGGCCGGTCGCGACATGCCGGTGACCTGGCCGGCGGCGATAGTGGCCATGGAGCGAGAGGTGCCCGGAAAAACCGCGGAAAAGATCTGGCAAATGCCGATCCAGATGGCCTGGCCCAGGGTCATTTGCTCCACATGCTCCGTCCGGTAACCAAGCATCGAGGTACTGGCGCTGGCAGCCGCACCCAGGGAGTTGGCAGGCAGCGGACGCGGCGGGCCGTAGATTGCGTCCACGACCCACATGATGACCCCGCCAATCAGCAACGACCAGGCCATCACGTGCACGCTCTCCAGGTTTTTGCCGATGACCTTGGTCAGCAGCAGGGCGGGCACAGCCGTGA
Source organism: Terriglobales bacterium (assembly GCA_035702725.1). Lineage (GTDB taxonomy): Bacteria > Acidobacteriota > Terriglobia > Terriglobales > Acidobacteriaceae > JAICWP01. Next base: position 10,080 of record DASSQB010000356.1, read on the forward strand.
ATACAAAAGCCACAGCGGTCAGGCTGAGGGGGTGAGTCCAAAAGGTGTGTTTCCCATCCCGGCCGTTGGGAAACGTAGCCACAAACTCCCGAATCCGTTGTCGAAAGTAGATGGGCAGACAGAGGATAGCGCCCAACTGGATAACAATGGAGTACATCTTCCAGTAGCCGCTGGAAAGGTCTACTCCCAGGAAAGCCTCGGAAAGGCGCAGGTGGGCGGTCGAGCTTACGGGCAGAAATTCGGTTAGCCCTTCAATTATTCCCAACAGCAGGGAGAGAAGATAGTGGTTCAATTCGGCTCCGATGGCGCACTCTCAGGGTCCCAGCCCCTGCGATTCTGTCCCGTGTAGCACAGCAGAACAGGTCGCCCCTAGCATAACAGTGCGAGCGCACCCCGTACCTGGAGTCCCCAATTTCAAGCGTTTCCCAAGCCGGGAAAGCAACTTCTCAATTCTCGCGTGCTTCTAGTGGGGGAGGTGTAAAATCATCTTGTAGGGACTTCAGCAGGACGGGTCCTCCACCCGGCTTCCGAGGCTTGCATGAACGTCCATTTTAGCTACAAAGTTAATAAGACCCCCGACATAGAAAAAGAAATCAACCAGCAGGTCGAGAAGATTCGCAGACGGCTGCAGGTCTTCCGCCCGGAACTGGTCCACTTGAAGGGCATCGTGGAGCAGAACTCGGTGCGGGAGGGCTTCCTGGTCTCGCTGAACCTGCGCCTGCCGTCGGGGCAAATGGCGGCCCAGGAGCGTTCCCCGAACGCCACCACCGCCATCAAGGGAGCGTTCGAGGATCTGGTGGAACAGCTCACCAAGCACAAGGACCACCTGCGCAACACCCATCGGTGGCCGCGCTGGCGGCGTGTGGGCCGCACCCGTCCCCAGCCGCAGGTGCCCTTTGAGGAAACGGTGGCGGCGGTGCAGCCGCCCACGGTTTCCAGCGAGGACATCAGCAGCTACGTGAACGCCAACCTGGGCCGGCTGCAGCGCTTCGTGGAACGCGAGCTGCGCTATCGCGAGAGCGTTGACCAGTTGGCTCCCGAGACGCTGACACCGGCAGAGATTATTAACGAAGCCGTGGCGAATGCCCTGGGCGACGGCCTGGACAAGCCCGAACGCCTGGCGCTGGAGCCCTGGCTGTACCGCCTTTCCATGCGCGCCATTGACGACCTCTCCTCGCGCACCGGCGAGGATCCCGGCTCTGTCCCCCTGCAGCGCAACCAGCGCGCTCCCAACGTGCGCGCCAGCGACGAGCCCCAGCTGCAATATCACCAGCCCGACGAGCAGCTCATCGCCCAGGACACCATTCCCGATCGCGGCACCGCCACCCCCGAGGACATTGCCGCCTCCGACGAGATGATCACCCTGGTGGAGGTGGCGCTGCTCAGCGCCCCCCGCGAAAATCGTGAAGCCTTCATCCTCAATGCCATTGAGGGCTTCACGGTGGAGGAGATCGCCGCCATCACCGACCGCAAACCGGAGCAGGTGCGGGCGTCGGTGAACTCCGCCCGCGATCACCTGCGCAAAGCCTTGCCCATCCCCAACGAATTCCGTAACAAGCTGTTGCAACATACCCGAACTGCTTGACCGTAAGACCAGAGGAGGTGGGGAATGATCCGTCGCCAAGACATCCGCGAACTGGCTCAGTTTCAATGCGGGGAAACTTCTGCCCTGAGTTTTTATTTCCAGCCGCGGACACCGCTCAACAAATCACATCGCGAAGAGGCGATTCTGGCCAAAGACCTGGTGCGCTCTGCCCTGCGCGAAGTGGACAAGAACGGCAAAGGGAAGAGCGCCCGCGCCGACCTGGACCGCATTCTGGAAATCGCCGAACGCCTGCACGGCAATCAGGCGCGCGCCAAGGCGATCTTTGCCTGTTCCCAGCACGGATTCTGGCGCGAGTATGACCTGCCGCCGCGCCTGTCCGGCAGCAGTGTGGCCGTAAACCAGCGTTTCCACCTCCGGCCGCTGGCGGCCATCCTGGGCACCATGTACAGCGCGTCGGTGGTTTTGGTGGATCGCAAGCAGATGCGCCGCTTTGCGCTGACCCTGGACGAAGTTGTTCCGCGAGAGGAGATCAAAGCGGAACTGCCACGGCGCGGCCGTAGCGACGGCTTTGCCGGTTACGACGCCGGCCATGCCCAGCGCCACGTGGAACACGAGGCCATGCATCACTTCAAAGCCGTGGCCGAGCGCATGAAGGAGCTTTTTGATACAGGCGTTTCTGCCAACTTCATCGTCGGCTGCCGGGACGAAACCTGGCCCGAGTTTGAGCCTCATCTGCATTCATACGTACGACAGCATTTGCTCGGGCGGGTGGTGCTGGAGCCCTCAACCGCAACGGCCGAGCAGGTTCGCGAAAAAGCGCTGGGCGTGCTCACCGAAGCCCGCGCCAACCGCTACGAAGGGGTGCTGCGCGAAGTGCTGGGGCAGGCACAACGCAACGGCCGAGGTGCAGTAGGACTGCGGCGTGTCCTGCGCTCCCTGGAGACCGGCGAAGTTCAGGCTCTTCTCCTGGGGGACAAGTTTCAAGCTCCGGGCGTGGAGTGCGCCAACTGCGGCCACCTCGACTTCCACATGGGCGAGAGCTGCGCCGTTTGCGGGCAGCCGGTTCGCCAGGTGAACGACATTGCCGACGCCATTATTGGTTTCGCCCTGCGCAAGACCATTGAAATTATTTATGTGGAACAGAACGAGGACCTAGAGAAGGTGGGCCACATTGGCGCCCTGCTGCGCTTCCGCTCGGACCAGAACACGCCCATGAAGCAGGCGGGGTAATAACAGGAGTCGGTGGCTGGTAGCTGGTAGTTAGTAGCAGGTCGCCATCTGCGAGGGACCAACTACCATACCAGCCGGCATTTCAGCTCGCCACACCACACGTCGCCGGCGTCATCCCGAGGCGCTTTAGCGCCGAAGGATCTCGCGTGCAGCACTGAGCGGCTCCACTGCACAGCACCGTCCGGCTTAAAGCGGTTGTACCAAATCTCCTTCGCCGCTGCCTTGAGGCTTGTTTTCATGTTGCCATCGAATTGATATTCTGCAGGCGAACGCTCGGTGCTCTGTACCCGCAGCTCGGTACTCCGTCGTCCCACGACATGTTATTCTTTCCCGCTGTTTTCGCGAGGAGGAGACATGTCCGTATCCCGCCGGCAGTTTCTTACCACCGCCGCTTTGAGTTCGCTTGCGCTCGGTCTAGAGGCCCAGGAGAACAAATCGTCAGGACAACTGAAGATGGCGCGCAAGCCGGTGCTGATCTGCGCCCACAATGGGTACAACTACCTGGATCGCGGTTATGCCATCCTCAGCGGCGGTGGCGATCCGCTGGAAGCTGGGCTGAGCGTGGTGCGCGGGCCGGAAGATGATGCCAACGACCACAGTGTGGGCCTGGGCGGCCTGCCCAACGAAGAAGGCGTGGTCGAACTCGACTCCTGCTGCATGCACGGACCTTCGCAGCGCGCCGGTTCGGTGGGCGGCGTGCACGATATCAAGAACGTCTCGCTGCTGGCCCGCGCCGTCATGGAGCACACCGGGCACGTAATGCTGGTAGGCGACAATGCCACAAAGTTCGGAATCGAAATTGGTTTTGCCCGCGAGAACCTGCTCACCGACGCCTCGCGCAAAATGTGGCTGCTGTGGAAGGAAGCGCATTCTGACCGGGACTGGTGGGGGCCGGGACCCGACGATCCGCGCTGGCATGTGCCCGAGGAGGAGGCGCCCGCGCCCAAAGCTCAGCTATGGCCCCAGCGCTTGCATAAGCTGGAGCAACTGGCCGCGCGCCTGGGCATTGCGCCTGAACTGCGCCAGCAGGCGATCCGCAACATTTTCTATCCGCCCACCGGGACCATTCACTGCTCGGTGCTC
>DASSQB010000357.1:0-3044 GCA_035702725.1 Terriglobales bacterium
AGCGTCGCCCAGATGGAGGCGATGGTGGCGACGATGACGACGGCCAAAAGGATTGCTTTCCAGGCTTTCATGCCAGCCCACTATCTAGCAGAAATATCGCGCAAAGAACATTAATGTCGCCTGAAAAAGCGGCCGCTTACAGAAGAAGACTGCTCTGAGGCTGTCATCCCAGCGAGAGCGAGCCGAGCTTGGCACGGTGAGCGCGACGAAGGACTTGCTTTTTGGCGCCGTTTCGCACCGCCTTCCGCAGGCCGGCGTCATCCTGAGCCGCTTCAGCAGTGAAGGATCTCGCGTGCACCACTACGTCTGTGGCCCGGCTCCCTGCCCGATACCGGCCTGCAACCGCAAAGATCTTAGGGAGCCCTCTTATCTGCGCCTGCGAATCTCGGCAGAAATTCCCACTTGCAGCCCGGGGCAAATGGACACGCAGGGTGTTCGACTCGGGCGTGCGCCCTCGCTCAACATGACATTCGTTAGTCCGTGAGAGAATAGGGAAACTTTCCTCACGATGGCGGTCAAAACGCTTACTTCGGACACGGCAGCCTCGGCGCCGGCCATCGCCCGCGCGCCTAGCCACGAGTGGCGCGACTCCTTCTTCTGGATGGCAGCTATCGGCTTCCTGCTCCGGCTGGGCGCCATCCTGATTCTGCACACTTACCGTTACCGCAGCGCCGAAGGGCACTTCGATTTCGGCTACGAGATGGGACGCATCGCCGCCTCCATCGCTTCCGGGCACGGCTTCAGCAATCCCTTCCAAACACCCACCGGGCCTACGGCCTGGGAGCCGCCGCTCTATCCTTACTTGACGGCCGAAATCTTCCGGCTGTTCGGCATCTACAGCAACGCCTCCGCGTTTGTGCTGCTCACCATCAACAGCTTCTTCTCTGCGCTCACCGCCATTCCCATTTACCTGATTGGCAAGCGCACTCTCGGCCACACGGTGGCGGTTTGGTCGGCGTGGATGTGGGCGGTGCTGCCCTTCACCATGTACTGGTCCACCAAGTGGGTGTGGGAGACCAGCCTCTCGGCGCTGCTGCTGGCCGTGATTTTCCTGTGCGCCCTGAAACTGCAGGAAACTGAAGGCGTGTGGCTATGGACGGCCTTGGGCGCGCTCTGGGGCATTGCTGCGCTTTGCAATCCCTCGTTGCTCTCCTTCCTTCCGGTTTCGCTGGCTTGGATTTGGCACCGCCGGCTGAAGGCGCGCCGTTCCTGGCTGCCGCAGACCGCTCTCTCCCTGCTTGTCTTCGCGCTGCTGGTTGCGCCGTGGACTGCACGCAACTACCGTGTTTTCGGAAAATTCATCCTTATTCGCGACAATCTTGGCTCGGAACTTCGCCTGGGCAACGGCCCAGGCGCTGACGGCACCTGGATGTGGTATCTGCACCCTACGCGAAACCTGCTGCAGATGCGCGAATTCCAGCGCCTGGGCGAGGTGCAGTACATCGCGGAGCGCAAGCAGCAGGCGCTGAACTACATCGCCCAGGACCCAGCCCGCTTTGCCGGCCTGAGCGCCAAGCGCTTCATCTATTTTTGGGCGGGGCTCCCGCGCTCCTCCAAAATTGCCGCTCTGGCGCCCATCAAGAACTCGCTTTTTTTGGCTTCCTCGGTGCTGGCACTCTGGGGCCTGGGGCGGGCCCTGCGCCGCAAGGTTCCGGGGGCCACGCTCTTTTTCTGGCTCATATTGGTTTATCCCGCCGTTTATTATTTAGTATTCCCACATCCGCGTTACCGGCACCCGATTGAGCCGGAAATGCTCCTCCTGGGGGTCTATTTGATTACCCAAGCAGGGAAGAAAAGCAGCACGGTGGTAAAGCCTGTGCGCGTCATCGGCGACCCGCTGAAGCCGCTGACCACGCTTTCGATAGTGATGCCCGTGTACAACGAGAAGGCCACCATTGCGCAGGTGGTGCGCACCGTCCTGCAGGCCGAGGCACGGCTGCAGAAGGAACTGGTTATCGTAGACGACTTCTCCACCGACGGCACCCGCGAAGTTCTCAAGGAAGTAGAGCGCGAGGCCCGCGGCCGCATCAAGCTCTATTTCCACGAGCGCAACCAGGGCAAGGGCGCGGCCCTGCGCACCGGCTTCGCCCAGGCCACCGGCGACGTGGTCCTGGTGCAGGACGCCGACCTGGAATACGACCCCTCAGACTACCCCGTCTTGCTCGATCCCATCCTGCACGGGCGCGCCGACGCCGTCTTCGGCAACCGCTTCCACGGCGGCGCCCATCGCGTGCTCTATTTCTGGCACTTCCAGGCCAACAAGTTTCTCACCCTCTTCTGCAACCTGCTGTGCAATTTGAACCTCAGCGACATGGAAGTGGGCTACAAGGCGTTCCGGCGCGAGGTGCTGGAGGCCATCCGCCTGCGCTCGGACCGCTTTGGCTTCGAGCCAGAGGTTACCATCAAGGTGGCTAAGCTGGGCTGCCGCATCTACGAGGTGCCGATTGCCTACCATGGCCGCACCTACGAAGAAGGTAAAAAGATCGGCTGGAAAGACGGCGTGGCCGCCCTGTTCCACATGCTGAAATACCGCTTTTTTGACTGAGGCAAGGAGAAATTCATGCGAATGCCAGCCATGGCGCTGCTGCTGTGCCTGGGAGTGGCCGCGCAATGCGCCGCGCAGGCCAAGAGCCCAAGCCAGGCACGCACCGGCAAGACGCTCAGCGCCAAGCACCAGGACACGGAAAAACTCATGGAACTGGTGGGCACGCGGCGCATCCTGCGCGACCTTTTCGACCAGGACATTGACGCGCAGATAGCGGCCATGCGCCACGCCCGCCCGGACGTGCCGGAGCAGTTCTGGCAGGATTTCACGGTGGAGTTCAAGCGCCAGGCCAGCCCCGACGAACTGATGAATGCCATCCTGCCCATCTACGACAAGCATTTCAGCCATCAGGAGATACGTCAGCTCATTGCGTTTTACGAGAGCCCGCTGGGGCGCAAAATCAGCACCACCTTGCCGGAAATCCAGCAGGAATCGGTGGAAGCCGGGCGCGCCTGGGGTGAGCGCCTGGGCGACCGCATGCATGAGGAACTGCAGAAGC